>NZ_JAUQTZ010000074.1:0-29880 GCF_059803845.1 Rhizobium sp. UFLA01-1127
CGATGTCGTTGCGGGCAAGACCGCCGAAACCGTCATTCAGCATGCGCAGGATATCGGAGGATTCATTGTTGACGATCGTGCCGGTCCGCTTGTCCCAGAGCACCGGAACCGTGGCGCGGCCGGTGAAGGCCGGATCGGCCTTCGTATAGATCTCGTGCATGTAGGTAGCGCCGTTTACGGGATCGTTCGTGGCACCGGGATAATCACCAAACCGCCAGCCCTGCTCGGAAAGAACGGGTTCGACGATGGAAACGGAAATGGCGTCTTCCAGCCCCTTCAGCTTGCGGCCGATCAGTGTGCGAGATGCCCAGGGGCAGATCAAGGCAACGTAGAGATGATAGCGGCCGGCTTCGGCCGCGAAACCGCCCTTTCCCGTCGGCCCCGGCCGGCCGTCCGGCGTTACCCAGTTGCGGAAGCTTGAAACCTGACGAACGAAACCGCCCTTCTCATCCTTGGCCTGGACCGGCTGCCAATCTTCTGT
This sequence comes from Rhizobium sp. UFLA01-1127, assembly GCF_059803845.1. Classification (NCBI taxonomy): domain Bacteria; kingdom Pseudomonadati; phylum Pseudomonadota; class Alphaproteobacteria; order Hyphomicrobiales; family Rhizobiaceae; genus Rhizobium; species Rhizobium sp. UFLA01-1127. The sequence goes on from NZ_JAUQTZ010000074.1 coordinate 482, forward strand.
CCACTTCCCGTTTACCAGCAAGGCTCTGTCTCCACTCGCGCGTTCCTTTGCGAGGACAGCATAGCGGAACAGAATTTCACTGGAATAACGCAAACTTGAAACAGACTGTCTACCTGGCGAATGCTGATGGCTCTATGTATGAAATAATGCGTTTTGCGATCAGGTTTATTGGAGAAATCCCATGGCGACATCCGTTTCCAAAGTCAAAACCGACCATGCCAGCCGTTATCTCCAGCAGCTGTGCAAGCATTGGAGCCATCGCTTCAGCGTGGAATTCGATGCCGCCGCCGGCAAGGTACCCTTCAGCCCGGAAAACTTCGTCGATCTGGCGGCCGAGCCCGGCACCCTTACCATGACGCTGACGGTCGAGAAGCCCGAAGACCTCGAGCGCATGCAGACCGTCGTCGCCGACCATCTCAAGCGCTTCGCCTTTCGCGAGGAGCTCGACGTGAGTTGGGCGGCCAGAACCTAAGCTCCCATCCTCTATTCATAACCAGCCGACAGTCGGTTTCCACCGGCTCACGGCCGACCCCTCTCCAAGGAAAGAAGCCCCATGACATCAAGCAACAGCCGCGAATCCCAATATCCGATCGACAAGCTCTTTCTCGACCGCTGGTCACCGCGCGCCTATTCCAACGAGACTATGCCTGAACAGGATTTGCTGACCATTCTGGAAGCGGCGCATTGGGCGCCTTCCGCTTCTAACCTTCAGCCGTGGCGCTTCCTCTACGCTCTGCGCGGCTCGGAACATTGGGACCGGTTCTTGAGCGTGCTGGTGGAGTTCAATCAGGGCTGGGTGAAATCCGCTGCCGCGCTGCTTTTCGTCATTTCCCGCACCCATAGCGGCGAGGTTGGCTCCGCCGAACAGAAGCCCAGCTACAGCCATTCCTTCGATGCCGGCACCGCCTGGGGGTTCCTGGCGATCCAGGCACACCTAGCCGGCTACGAAGCCCACGGCATGACCGGTTTCCATGTCGAGAAATCCTATGAGGTTTTGGGCATTCCCGATGGCTTCCGCGTCGAGGCTGCCGTCGCGATCGGCAAGATCGGCGACAAGAACCAGCTTCCGGAAAAGCTGCGCGAGCGCGAAGTGCCGAGCCAGCGCAAGCCGCTTTCGGAACTGGCCTTCAACGGCACCTTCATCGCCAAGTAATTGATAAAAAAGGAAAAGCTCGCCTTATGTTCCTGGCGGGCTTTTTTTGTGTCTGAAACAAGCGGTCAGATGTCGAGATTGGCGACGTTCAGGGCGTTGTCCTGAATGAACTCGCGTCGGGGCTCGACTTCGTCGCCCATAAGCCGGGCAAACAAGCCGTCGGCATCGGTCGCATCCGTGACCTTTACCTGCAGCAGCGAGCGGACGTTCGGGTCGAGCGTCGTTTCCCAGAGCTGTTCGGCATTCATCTCGCCGAGACCTTTATAACGCTGAAGCGTCAGACCCTTGCGGCCACCGGCGAAGATGGTATCCAGCAGCTTGCGAGGTCCGGAAATCTCGGTTTCGCCATCGCGGCGAACGAGCTTCGGCGGCGTGACATAGACTTCCTTCAGCCGTGAGCCGAGCTGGTCGATAAGGCGGGCATCCTGCGAGCCGATGAGCGCCATGTCGAGGAAGACGACTTCCTTGACGCCGCGCACGGTGCGTTCGAAGCGCAGGCCGCCCTCGCCCGTCAAGGCGCCCGTCCAGCCGCGCTCTGTTTCCTCTGCAATAAGGTCAAGCCGCTTGGCAACGTCGTTGACGAGCCCTTCCGCGCGGCTGGGATCGCTGACCATTTCGGCATTGAGAGCGCCGGCGATCGCCGCCTGCTCGACGACGGAGCGGTTGTAGCGGGAGTGCAGATTGTCGATCAGCGTGCGCAGGCGCAGCGCGTCGTAGATCGCCTCGCGCAGATCCTGGCCGGTACGAACCTCACCGTTGCCGAGGCGCAGGCTCGTCTCATCGGTTCCCTGCCCGATCAGATATTCTTCCAGCGCCTTCTCGTCCTTGACATATTGCACCGACTTGCCGCGCGTCACCTTATAAAGCGGCGGCTGGGCGATATAGAGATGGCCGCGCTCGATAAGATCGGGCATCTGCCGGAAGAAGAAGGTCAAAAGCAGCGTGCGGATATGCGCGCCGTCGACGTCTGCGTCCGTCATGATGATGATCTTGTGGTAGCGCAGCTTTTCGGCGTTGAATTCGTCTTTGCCGATGCCGGTGCCGAGCGCGGTGATCAGCGTGCCGATTTCCTGGCTCGACAGCATCTTGTCGAATCGGGCGCGCTCGACGTTGAGGATCTTGCCGCGCAGCGGCAGGATGGCCTGATTTTCGCGTGAACGGCCCTGCTTGGCCGAACCGCCGGCTGAATCGCCCTCGACAAGGAAGACTTCCGACTTGGCCGGATCGCGTTCGGAGCAATCGGCAAGCTTGCCTGGCAGCGAAGCGATATCAAGCGCGCCCTTGCGGCGCGTCAGTTCGCGCGCCTTACGGGCGGCTTCGCGGGCGGCTGCGGCTTCGACCACCTTGCCGACCAGAACCTTGGCTTCGGACGGATGTTCCTCGAGCCAGGTGCTGAGGGCTTCGTTGACCAGGCTTTCGACGACGGGGCGAACTTCGGAGGAAACCAGCTTGTCCTTGGTCTGCGAAGAGAATTTCGGATCGGGAACCTTGACCGACAGCACGGCCGTCAGGCCTTCACGGCAGTCGTCGCCCGTCAGCGTCACCTTTTCCTTCTTGGTAATGCCCGAGCTGTCCGCATAAGAGGTGATCTGGCGCGTGAGAGCAGCGCGGAAGCCGGCCATATGCGTGCCGCCATCGCGCTGCGGGATGTTGTTGGTGAAGCAGAGCACGTTTTCGTGGTAACTGTCGTTCCACCACATCGCCACTTCGACGGTGATGCCGTCCTTCTCGCTGCGGATCGACACCGGCTTCTGGACGAGCGGCTTCTTGGCGCGGTCGAGATAGGCGACGAAGGCCTCCAGGCCGCCGTCGTAAAGCAACTCTTCCTGCTTTACGTCGGAATGACGCTTGTCGGTCAAAAGGATGCGGACGCCGGAATTCAGGAAGGCGAGTTCGCGCAGGCGGTGCTCGAGCGTTCCGTAGTCGAATTCCGTCATGGTGAAGGTTTCGGCGCTCGGCATGAAGCTGACTTCGGTGCCGGTTTCGTCGCCCGCATCACCCGTTTCCTTCAGCGGTGCATCCGCCACGCCATGGGTAAAGCTCATTTCATGGATTTTGCCCTGGCGGCGAATCTTCAGCTTCAGCCAGACGGAAAGTGCATTGACGACCGAGACGCCAACGCCGTGCAGGCCACCGGAAACCTTGTAGGAATTCTGGTCGAACTTACCGCCGGCATGAAGCTGGGTCATGATAACCTCAGCCGCCGAAACACCTTCGCCGCTGTGAATATCCGTCGGGATGCCGCGGCCATTGTCCGTGACCGTGACGGAGCCATCGGGGTTGAGCGTGACCGTCACGATATCGGCGTGGCCGGCCAGGGCTTCGTCAATCGCGTTGTCGACAACCTCATAGACCATGTGGTGCAGGCCCGAGCCGTCATCCGTGTCACCGATATACATGCCCGGGCGCTTGCGCACCGCATCGAGGCCTTTCAGGACCTTGATGCTATCTGCGCCATATTCGGCATTGCCGCCGTTATCGGTTATATCGGTCATTTTATTGAAGTCTTTCCAGTGTTTAGAGAATCTCGCCGATTGCTCGAGCATGATGCCGAAAAGTGTAATCGGTTTCGGACGACATCATGCTCTACTTCTTTGAGTTTAGAGCAGACTCAGATTTCAGGTCGAAACGACCTGAAATCATCCGACTCTAACGAATCAGCGGTTTTTCCTGGTCTGAATATAGGATGTTTCATCCTGAAGTTCCAAATGGAAGGCCCCAAAATCAGGTATAAAACAGGGGATTAAGGCGCTTTTCAGCCGGTTTTTCCGGCATTTTCCAGAACCTTCGACAGTTCGCGGATCGTCGCCGCGTCAAGGCTGCGGATCTTGCCCGCCAAGTGGTTGACAAAGGCCGTATATTCGGGCGCAAGCCCGGATGTATCGACGACGACGCGCGGATCGGAAAAACGGGCCAGCAGGAACAATTCCTCGGCCTCGTCCCAGATGATGTTGAAATAGCCTGCGATGCGCTGCAGGAGATCGAAGGTCGGCAGACCGCGCTTTCCGTGTTCCAAAGCGGATAAATAAGCCGGAGTCACATTGAGGGCAGCCGCCATCTGCTTTTGCGAGACGCCCTTGCGCAGCCTCAATTTCCGCACTGCTTCGCCGAAGGGGGTCAAGGCTTCTCCCCCTTCAGGCGCGACAGACGAATATAGAGCGCACCCTCGCCGCCGTGATGTTGCGCCGCCGTTTCGTAGGAGGAGATCAGGAAGCGGAATTCGGGCTTGGAAAACCAGAGCGGCACGGCGCGCTTCAGCGCGCCTTCGCTGCCCATGGAGCTGCCCTTGCCTGTTATGACGAGCACATGGCGAAGGCCGCGGCCATGGGCACGCAGCAGGAAATCCAGAAGCATAGAATGCGCCTCGCTCTGGATGAGGCCGTGGAGGTCGATCCGGGCTTCGAGCGCCAGATGGCCCTTGGCGATCTTGCGCTTGACGGGACGTTCCAGCGGATGGTGGCGCCCTGCGGGCTGCTTTACGGGCGCTGGCGTTTCCTGCGCTTCCGCGGGAACGGGCGCCGGCTTTGCCTTTGCTGCGCGGCTATTTTCTTCGCTCTCGACTTCGGCCTGCAGCGCCGCCTCAAAATCTTCGATATCAGCCGTTCGGCCCGGCATGGGGCGTGTGCTCTTGGCGACCTTACCCCAGAGGATGCGGTCTTCCGTACTGAGCTTTCGATCCTTGTTCTGCCGTTCCGGGGCCATCAGCCGAACCTCTGCGCCGCCGCCTTTGGAATGAATATATAAAAATCGGCGTCATTGCGCACGGTGCCGGCAAGCTCTCCGGCATCGTAGCCGGAGCCGGTAAAGATGTCGCCACGCGCCGGTCCGACGATCGCAGAGCCCGTATCGAGGGCCAGCATCAGCCGCGCGAAAGGCTTGCCGGCATTAAGATGCGTCAGACTTTCAGAGCGGATGAAAAAGGGAAAGCCGAAGGTGTGGATGAGCCGATCGACCGCAAGGGAACGGCCTGGCACCAGCGGTACTTTCGCCGCCGCGATCGGACCCAGCGCAGCATCGCCGACATCGGCCTCGCGGAAGAAAATATAGGACCGATTGTGCCAAAGAACTTCATCGACCTGCTCGGGATGCGCATAGAGCCAGTCACGGATCGTCTGCATGGAGATGGTCGCGCGATCCAGCAGGCCGCGCTCGATAAGCAGGCGCCCGACCGCCGAGAAGGGATGACCGGCCTTGGCGGCATAGGTGATACGGCCGAGACGCCCATCAGGATAACGCAAGCGCGCAGCACCCTGCACATGCACGAAGAAGACATCGACCTTGGATTTTGCCCAGGCGATTTCCAGACCCCTGCCTTCGAGATAGCCGCGGTCGATTTCGCCGCGGTCGGGATAGGCGGAAATGTCACCGTCCTGAAGCCTGCCGAACATATAGGATGGCTCGAGCTCGGCGGGCCGGTTCCTATCGTCGAGATCGATCAGATCGTCCGGCCTGCGATAGAAGGGATAACGGTGGGTTTCGTCCGGCGCAGCCGAAACTTCGATTTCCGGCTCATAGAAGGCAGTCACGAAGCCAGTCGCGCCACCGTCGCGACGAATGAAGAAAGGCTGGCAGTGCTCCTCGAAGAAAGCGCGGGCTTCGGCGGCGTCTTGCGGCCATCTTACCTCTGCGGCGTCGAGAAGCGTCAACAGATCGTCAGCGGTCAGCCCGACAGCGCCCGTGCGGTAGGGCTTCATGGTGCGGATATGGTTTCGGCAGTCCCTCATCGCGCGAAAAAGGCTGGAAGGATCGTCCTCCTCCCAGCCCTTCAGATCCGCGAAGGTTGCCGGTTCCAGCCTGAATTCCTGCGATGGGCTCGTCATTGTTCCGATTCGGTCGCCACGAGTTTCCAGTTCGGATCGCGCGAACGCGTGTCGCGGGCGAAGGTCCAGAGATCGCTGATTTCGGCCACGGTCTCGGCATCTCCGTCTATCAGCGTACCGGCCTTATCATAGGTGGCGGAAATCATCTGGCTGACGATGCGCATGGTGATGAGGGCTTCCGTTCCCTTCACCTCGGCAATGACGATATCGGCCTTGTCGATGCCGATGAACGTCGATTTAATTTTCTCGCCCTTGGCTTCGCGGTCGGCGATGGCAGCGTCGAAACCGTCATAGACCTCGCGCGATAGCAGCCCTTTCAGCGATTTGCGGTCGCCATCCGCAAAGGCCATGACGATCATCTCATAGGCCATGCGGGCGCCGTTGACGAATTCCTTCGGGTTGAAGGACGGGTCTGCCTTATTCACCTCGCGCAGCGAATCATTGAGCGGCGTGCCGGCCGGGGTAAAGGCGTCGATGGCGGCGAAACGGTCTTCCTCCTCGGTGCCGTCGCGGCGAGGCAAGGTCACCACTTTGCCGGCGTCCGGTGGCGTCGGGCCATTGACCGGATCTGCAGAACCGTAGAGATCGCGCGGCGGCTTCTCATTCCCCGTGCGGCGGCCAAGGACGCTGCGCAACTGAAAGAAAATCAGCACCGCCGCCACCAGGAAAAAGATCGTCACAAAGTCGTTTGCACCCATCTCGTATCGGAACCACCGTTAAAATTAGAAGATCAATCCCCATATAGTCCGCATCGATCTATCATTCAAATAGCGGACCAGTTTCTTTGCTATACGTAGGAAACCAACGTTTAAGCAAAGAAACCCGCTTTCAGGACCACCGTAACATGCGCCCATCTTTTCTTCCTATCTTCGTTTTTCTGATGCCTCTGGCTGAGATCGCCGGATTCATTATCGTCGGAAAGATGATCGGCGTCTGGGCGACATTGGGGCTCGTCATCCTCAGTGTGGTCCTCGGTGCCGCTCTTTTGAGAATTCAGGGTATCGGTATTCTCCAGCGCATATCGGCCGAAAGCCGCAACGGCGGCGATCCCGGCCGTGAGATGGTGCACGGCGCCATGATCGTCGTCGCCGCCTTCTTCCTGATGCTGCCCGGCTTCATCTCCGACATCATCGGCCTTCTGCTTTTCATCCCGGCGGTGCGCGATCTCGCCTGGAAGATCCTGCGCAAGCGCATCGTCGTCGTCGGCAACTCGCGTGCTTTCCGCCGCGGACAGGGTCCGGGCGCCGGCCCGCAGCCTCGGCCTCACAACCCTGGAACTGTCGTCGATCTGGATGAAGGCGATTTCCGCCGCGAACCGAACCGAAAGTCGCCATGGTCCGATCAAAAGCGGCTGGAGGACTAGAGCCGGACGATTTTAGGCCTACTCGACCTAAAATCTGAATCCGCTCTGGAATCAAAGAAATAGAGCATGATGCCGTCCGAAAGCCGAGCACGGTTTTGGCGTCATACTCCAGAAGAACGGCCCCGGAAGCGCCGGAGCCATAAGGGTTGTAAGCCCCTGTTCTAAATGCTAGATGGCGACACCCCATTGAGACGTGAGAGGACACCCCCATGGCCAACGAGACCAACGGCAACGGTTCAGCCAGCCCGAGCCTCAGCATCCTTGCTCAGTACACCAAGGATCTTTCCTTTGAAAATCCGGGTGCTCCGCGCTCGCTTCAGGCCCGGGAAAATGCTCCGGACATCAATATCAATGTGAACGTCAACGCCAACCCGCTGTCGGAATCGGATTTCGACGTCGTGCTGACGCTGAATGCCGAAGCCAAGGATGGCGAGCGCGTTCTCTTCCACACCGAGCTGGTTTATGGCGGCGTCTTCCGCGTGACCGGCTTCCCGCAGGAACACATGCTGCCGCTGCTCTTCATCGAGTGCCCGCGACTGCTGTTCCCCTTCGCGCGCCAGATCATCGCCGACGTCACCCGTAATGGCGGCTTCCCGCCGCTGATGATCGATCCGATCGATTTCGCGCAGATGTTCACGCAGCGCATGGCTGAAGAGCAGGCCCGCGCCCAGGTTTCGGCCGTTCCGAACTGAGCCTGAATTTCTGCATGCTGGAAACGGAAATGCCCGGATCACAATCCGGGCATTTTCTTTTGGTGCTTTGGAAGCCCTGTTACTCGGAAGCGCTATATTTGGACCAGATGCCTTTCGTGCCCAGCTTGGCCACGAGTGCGGCATGAGCCGAAAGCTCTTCTTCGCTCAAACGGCTCGGCAGCGGATTGGGCCGGGCAAAGACATCGGCAACAACCTCCTCTGCATCGTTGCTCCGGCGCGAACGTGCCGACGAACCGTTGCTGGTGCCGAGGCCGAGCGCGGTCTGCCGGCCGCCGATCATCTCGATATAGACTTCGGCCAATAGTTCGGAGTCGAGCAGCGCGCCGTGTTTCGTGCGGTGCGAATTGTCGATGCCGTAGCGCCGGCAGAGGGCATCCAGAGAGTTCGGACCCATGGGATGCTTGCGGCGAGCCATGGCCAAAGTATCGATCACCATATCGGGCAGGATCGGCGGCCGGCCGAGCCTGGCGAATTCGGCGTTGACGAAACCCATATCGAAGGTGGCGTTGTGGGCGATCCATCTGGCATCCCCGAAAAAGTCGAGGATCTGGTCCGCAAGGGTTTCGAATAGCGGCTTATCCTTCAGGAAATCATCGGAGATGCCGTGCACGGCAAGCGCATCCGGATGAACCTTGCGATCGCCGGGATTGATGAAGAGATGCAGCGTCTTGCCAGTCGGGAAATGATTGAAAAGCTCGATGCCACCGATTTCGATGATGCGGTCTGCCCTATTGTCGAGGCCGGTGGTTTCCGTATCGAAAATGATTTCGCGCATGCAGGCTCCGATTCCCTATTTCCTGATCTGCTGCTTCCGCCGAAGATCCGCGATGATCTCCTGCACCTGATGGCGGGCGGCATCGATGCTTCCGCCGGTGTCAATGACGTAATCGGCGCGCGCGCGCTTTTCAGCATCCGGTGTTTGCCGAGAGAGAATCATATTGAATTTTTCCTCCGTCATGCCCGGCCGGGCAAGCACCCTCTCCCGTTGAATCTGTGGATCACAGCTGACGACGGCAATTTTGTCCACCCTCGTGTCGGCGCCGGTTTCAAACAGCAGTGGGATATCCAGCACGATCATATCGGCACCAGCCTCGGTTTGACGCTCCACGAACCGGCGTTCCCGCTCGCGCACGAGCGGATGGACGATTGCCTCGAGACGCTTGAAACCGGAGGGGTCGCCGGCAAGTCTGCGGCTCAGTTCCTGCCGGTCGACCTTGCCGTCGCTGGTCGTGCCGGGGAAGGCACCCTCGACCAGAGGGACGGCTTCACCGCTATAAAGATCATGGACGACCGCATCGGAATCGTTCACCGGAATTCCAGCTTCGGCGAAGAGTTTCGCCGAGGTCGACTTTCCCATGCCGATCGATCCCGTCAGCCCGATCCTGATCATGAATGCTTTTCCATGTCGGCGATGATCAAAGCCCTCAGGTTTTCATCGACCGCCGGACGTTTTCCGAACCATTTTTCGAAGCCTGGCACGGCCTGATGCAGCAACATGCCGAGACCGTCGACAATGGCGAAGCCCTGTTCCTCGGCTTGAGCCAGAAGCGGCGTTTTCAACGGCACATATACAATGTCGGTGACAGCAGCCCCTTCTGCAAGAGGCGAGAAATCGATGCGGGGAGCAGCTTCACCGTCCATGCCGAGCGAGGTGGTGTTGACGAACAGGCCAGCCCCACGCATGACCTCGCCGAGTGCCGCCATCGGATGGGCATGAACGCGTGGACCGAAGCGATCCGCCAGTTCCTGCGCACGCCCGACGGTGCGGTTGACGACGTGAATTTCCGTGAAGCCGCGATCGCGCACGGCCTGTATCACGGCCCGGCTGGCGCCGCCCGCGCCGAGGATGATGGCGCGATCGCCGGCGTCCCAACCCGGATGGCGCTCATCGAGGTTCGCCGTAAAGCCGCGGCCATCGGTATTCGTCGCATGCAGCAATCCATCTTGAAGCCACAGGGTGTTGGAAGCGCCCAGTTCTTCGGAAAGCTCGTCCGGCCGATCGGCGAGTTTGAAGGCCGCTTCCTTGTGGGGGATAGTCACATTGCCGCCGACGAAGCCGCTGGAACCGTCTTTCAGCGACGAGATGAAAGCCGCGAAATCCTTAGCGGAGACTTCATGCGCGCTATAGCTGCCCGCAAGATGGAGCTGCTTCAACCAATAGCCATGGATCAGCGGCGAGCGCGAATGCCTGACCGGATAACCCGTTACGAAAGCGTTTACGCTCCGTGTTTCACGTGAATCATCCATCGATCGTCCCCAGTTCGCGCAGTTTTTCGAGAAGCGGCAGCATTGGCAATCCGACGATCGTGAAATAGTCGCCGTCGATTTTCGAGAAAAGCTGGATACCCTCGCCCTCGAGCTGATAGGCGCCGACACTGGATAAGGCCTTTTCGCCGACCCGGCTCAGATGCCGGTGAATGAAATCGGCGGGCAGCTTACGCATCGTGAGATGAGCGTGGGACACGTGCTCCCAGATAATGTCGCCATTGCGGGCCAGCGCGATTGCGCTGTTCAATCGATGAGTCTTGTCCGAGAGGGTCATCAGATGATTTTCGGCATCCGCCATCGTCTTCGGCTTGTGAAAGACCTGGGTGCCGAGCGACATGGTCTGGTCCGAGCCGATGACGATCGAGTCCGGGAAACGATCACTCACATCCTTTGCTTTCGCCTTTGCCAGCACGATCGCGACCGCATCCGGGCCGGCACCATCCCGTTCCAGCGGCGCCTCGATCGCGCGTTCGTCGATGTCGGCGGCGACGGCTTGAAAATGCAATCCGGCATTTTCCATCAGCATACGCCGGAATGGGCTTGATGATGCGAGGATAAGGGGCGAGGTCATGACGGCTGCCTCCGAGATAATCATTTGGAGCGCTTAGCGCAGCTTCGGGCGCAGGGCAACAATGGCGGCGGCGGTCTCTTCGATCGACCGGCGCGTGACATCGATGATCGGCCAATTGTGCCGCGCGCAGAGGGAACGGGCATATTTCAGCTCCTCGGAGATCGCGGCGCGATCGGTGTAGCCGCCGCGGTCAAAGCCGGGCGTCGCGCCGAGAATGCGATTTTCGCGAACCTGCGAGATCCGGTCGGTCGTCGCAACCAGCCCGACGATCAGGGGCTTGGTTGCCTTGATCAGGCTCTCCGGCAGCGGCACGCCGTGCACGATCGGGATATTCGCCGTCTTGATGCCGCGATTCGCCAGATAGATGCTCGTCGGTGTTTTCGAGGTGCGGCTGATGCCGATGATGACGACATCGGCGGCGTCGTAATCATCGGGCATCTGGCCGTCGTCGTGATCCATGGTGAAGTTCAACGCCTCGATGCGGGCAAAATAATCCGCATTCATCACATGCTGCGCGCCGACGCGGCGGCGGGACGCAGTGCCGAGATAGGTCTGGAAGACGTTCATGACCGGTTCCAGGACATTGACGCTCGGCACACCCAGCTCTCCGCAACGCTCGGCGATGAAATCGGCAAGCTCACGATCGACGATCGTATAGAGGACGATCCCGGGACTTTGATCGATCGCCTCCAGAACCTGCAGAAGCTGTTTGCGGTTCCTGATCAGCGGATAGACGTGCTCGATCGGCTGGCTGGCATGGAATTGCACGGAAGCGGCGCGACCGGCGGATATGAGAGTCTCGCCCGTTGAGTCAGAAATCAGATGCAGATGAAAGAAGCTCGTTCGGTTTTCCACGCTACTTTCCGTCACCTGTTGATATCTCGGGAGAAAAGAGAGGTACGGGAAGGGGGGCATCCTGGGCAAGTGGAAAACGGCCGAGTTTTCCACATTTGGAATTTTCGAGAGAGGGCTATCACGGCGGCTGTGGGCAATGTGGATAAGCTCGGCAGCGCCTCGTTCATCCCCGGCTTGTCCCCAGCAAGAGAAAAACGAAATTTCCCTTCAACCTCTTCAAAAGATTGAAAAATCACTTTCATTTTCCACATATCGGCCTGCGACTTCGAAATCTCTGCCAATTTCGGTGCAAGGCGCGACAAATTGGACGAGCAAGGGATGAACTTTAATCCTTGCTAGTCACCGACTCTAAGAAATAGAAACCTTTCAATATATGTTTGGTTTTATATAGGACGACGTCTGTGACCGAAGAACGCCGGAAGATCATGCGGGTCTTGAGCGGAGAAACGCTCACCCCTCCCCCGCTCTGGCTGATGAGGCAGGCTGGCCGCTATCTGCCCGAGTATCGAGAAACGCGTGCGAAGGCAGGAAGCTTCCTCGATCTCTGCTACACGCCAGAGCATGCCACAGAGGTGACGCTGCAGCCGATCCGCCGTTATGGCTTCGACGCTGCCATCCTGTTTTCCGATATCCTGGTGATACCCGATGCGCTGAAACGCAACGTCCGCTTTACCGAAGGCCATGGGCCGGAGATGGACCCGATAGACGAGACCGGCATCCTGGCTTTGAAACCGGAAGGGGTCATGGCCTATCTGGAGCCGGTCATGGAGACGGTGCGGCGGCTGCGGCGGGACTTGCCCACGGAGACCACGCTCCTCGGCTTCTGTGGCGCCCCTTGGACCGTTGCGACCTACATGATCGCCGGACATGGCACTCCGGATCAGGCGCCTGCCCGGCTGTTTGCCTATCGGTATCCGCAGGCGTTCGAACATCTGCTGATGCTGCTTGCGGAGATTTCGGCCGACTACCTTGTGGCGCAGATCGATGCAGGCGCTGATGCCGTGCAGATTTTCGATTCCTGGGCCGGCGTGCTTGGGGAGAAGGAATTCGAGGCTTTTGCCGTCAAGCCGGTTGCCAAAATTATTGCTTCGATCAAGTCGCGGAGGCCGCAGGCTCGGATCATCGCTTTTGCCAAGGGCGCGGGCTATCTGCTGAAGACCTATCGGCAGAAGACGGGCGCCGATGCGATCGGTCTCGACTGGTCGGTGCCGCTGGCTTTTGCGCGGGAACTGCAGAAGGACGGCCCGGTGCAGGGAAATCTCGATCCCATGCGCGTTGTCGCGGGCGGCAAGGCTTTGGAGGATGGGATCGATGAGATCTTGCAGCAGCTCGGGCACGGCCCGCTGATCTTCAATCTCGGGCACGGCATTACGCCGCAGGCGGACCCGGCCAATGTCGCCAGGCTTGTCGAACGCGTGCGGGGATGGAGGAACTGATGACGGTGGAAAAGCGGACGGATTCCGCTCCGGGCCAAAGGGCCGGACGGAGAGCTTATTTCATGATCCTAATATTTTCCGTCATGGCGATCGGTCTCTTCGCCTGGCATCCGGCCGATCTCTATCTCTGGATCAAGGCGCTGCATATCATCGCCGTCATCTCGTGGATGGCCGGCATGTTCTATCTGCCGCGGCTTTTTGTCTATCACACCGATGCCGCGCCGGGTTCGCAGCAATCCGAAACTTTCAAGGTGATGGAGCAGCGGCTGCTGCGCTACATCATCAACCCGGCGATGATTCTCACCTGGATTTTCGGGCTTTATCTCGCCTGGTCGGTCTATGATTTTCATGGCGGATGGCTGCACGCCAAGATCGGTCTTGTGTTGATTCTCTCGGGCGTTCACGGCCATTTCAGCGCTTCGGTGCGCGCCTTTGCCCGCGACGAAAACAGGCATTCCGCCCGGTACTGGCGTGTCATGAACGAAGCGCCGACGCTTTTGATGATCGCGATAGTCATTCTCGTGGTCGTAAAGCCATTTGCCTAAAGTGGGACCGGATTGGGGGCGGCGTTAAATTTCCTTCATTTTGCCTGCCCCCCTTGCGGTTCGGAAAGTGAGTCGCTATTTTCCCGCCATCTTCTCTTCGTGGCATGTATTCCATTCTGTCGCCCGCGAGCGCCCCTATCGCGGTTCTGAATACGAGCAACATTGCCTTTCCCCTCCTTAAAATGAGTAATTCCCTTCATGGCTGAAATGAAGCTTCAGGAACTGAAAAATAAATCCCCGACCGATCTCCTGGCCTTTGCCGAATCGCTCGAGGTGGAAAACGCCAGCACGATGCGCAAACAGGAATTGATGTTTGCAATTCTGAAGGTGCTGGCGAGCCAGGACGTAGAGATCATTGGCGAGGGCGTCGTCGAGGTCCTGCAGGACGGCTTTGGTTTCCTTCGCTCCGCTAATGCGAACTATCTTCCCGGTCCGGACGATATCTATATCTCCCCCTCCCAGATCCGCCGCTTCTCGTTGAAGACGGGTGACACCGTCGAGGGGCCGATCCGCGGGCCGAAGGAAGGCGAGCGCTATTTCGCGCTGCTGAAAGTCAACACCATCAATTTCGACGATCCTGAAAAGATCCGTCACAAGGTCCACTTCGACAACCTGACGCCGCTCTACCCGAACGAGCGTTTCCGCATGGAACTCGACGTTCCCACTTCGAAGGACCTTTCGCCGCGCGTAATCGACCTCGTGGCGCCGCTCGGCAAAGGCCAGCGCGGCTTGATCGTTGCTCCGCCCCGCACCGGTAAGACCGTTCTCCTTCAGAATATCGCCCATTCCATCACCGCCAATCATCCGGACTGCTATCTGATCGTGCTTCTGATCGACGAGCGTCCGGAAGAAGTGACGGACATGCAGCGCTCCGTGCGCGGTGAAGTCATTTCCTCGACCTTCGACGAGCCGGCTGTGCGTCACGTCCAGGTCGCCGAAATGGTCATCGAGAAGGCCAAGCGTCTCGTCGAGCATGGCCGTGACGTCGTCATCCTGCTCGATTCCATCACGCGCCTCGGTCGCGCCTACAATACGGTCGTTCCCTCTTCCGGCAAGGTTCTGACCGGCGGTGTCGACGCCAATGCGCTGCAGCGCCCGAAGCGCTTCTTCGGTGCCGCCCGCAACATTGAAGAAGGCGGCTCGCTGACGATCATCGCGACGGCGCTGATCGATACCGGCAGCCGTATGGATGAAGTTATCTTCGAAGAATTCAAAGGCACAGGTAACTCAGAAATCGTGCTCGACCGCAAGGTTGCCGACAAGCGCATCTTCCCGGCGATGGATATCCTCAAGTCCGGTACGCGTAAGGAAGACTTGCTGGTGCCGCGCCAGGATCTGCAGAAGATCTTCGTTCTGCGTCGCATCCTTGCGCCGATGGGTACGACTGACGCGATCGAATTCCTCATCGACAAGCTCAAGCAGACGAAGAACAATCCGGATTTCTTCGACTCGATGAACACCTGATCTGCCACGGGATTTGATCTCGCCGCCGGTTCGGGCGACGCTCATATAATGTTACGATCGGGCCGCAAGACGCGGCCCGATTTTGTTTTTGACGGACGGATGTCGAAATCATCGGTATTTCGACAATCGATTCGGATACGGATCAGTTTGATGCTAGCGGCAAATGAGACAATCTACGCACTTTCCAGTGGGAGTTTACCCGCTGGAGTTGCTGTTATCCGCCTCAGCGGAGATCTGAGTTTCTCTATCGCTGAATCTCTCGTGGGGACATTGCCGCCTCCTCGACAAGCTGCTCTGAAAACGATTCGGACTCGTAACGATTTAGTGGTCGATCGCGGTCTCGTTCTGATCTTTTCCGGGCCGGCCTCCTTTACGGGCGAGGATTGCGTGGAAATCCATGTTCATGGCGGCAAAGCAGTGGTAAATGCGCTTCTCGGCGAGCTTTCCACATTTGAGCGGTGCCGTCTCGCGGAGCACGGCGAGTTCTCACGGCGCGCCCTTGAGAACGGAAAGATGGATCTGGTGGAGGTGGAAGGCCTCGCAGATCTCATCAGCGCCGAAACCGAGATGCAGCGACGGCTCGCGCTGGAGCATGCTGCCGGTGGGCTATCCGATCTCTATAATGGTTGGGCCGACCGCTTGACGCGGGCGCGCGCCTTAATCGAAGCGGAGCTGGACTTTGCCGATGAGGACGATGTCCCCGGCTCGGTCTCGGATATGGTATGGATCGATATGAGACGGCTGCAGTTGGAACTCTCCGATCATCTTGCAGGGGCCGATCTCGGCGAGATCATTCGCGATGGTTTGAAGGTCGTGATTGCCGGCGCTCCGAACGCGGGAAAATCCAGCCTCATGAATGCGCTGGCAAGGCGCGAAGTGGCGATCGTCACCGATATAGCCGGTACGACCCGTGACGTTCTGCACGTCGATCTGAATATTGAGGGATATGCCGTCAAGCTCTACGATACGGCCGGTTTGCGGGAAACTGAAGAAATTGTCGAGCGTGAAGGCATTCGCCGAGCGTTGCGGACGGTAGCCGATGCTGATCTTGTCTTGTCTCTCGCGGAAATTGGCGAAGAAGCGCAGCGGAACTTTCCTGACTTTGCCGGCAGAGTTCTGGCCGTCGGGACGAAATCCGATATCCATCCTGGAGTTCATGACGGCTATGATGTGCTGATATCGTCGACCACCGGCTTCGGATTGGCAGATTTGCACGAACTTCTTCGCGAAGATTTGCGGGTGCGCTCCGGCGCGCTGTCATTGGCTTTGCCAAGCCGTTTGCGTCATCGTACTTTGCTGAACGAGAGCCTCAGGGCTGTCGAGGCAGCACTTGATTCGGAAGACCGCGGCCTGGATATCAGAGCAGAATATCTCAGGCAGGCGGCGACAAGCCTTGGGCGGATTACCGGCCGTGTCGACGTAGAAGATCTGCTGGACGTGATCTTCTCGGAATTCTGCATAGGCAAATGATTCACGTGAAACACGGCGCTGAACACATCTCCAGCCGACGTTTCACGTGAAACCTTCTTGACTCTTGAAATTGGTATGCCAAACACACGGCACGACCGAGGACTTGATGATGCTCGATAATGCGTATGATGTGATCGTAGTAGGTGGTGGCCATGCGGGCAGCGAAGCGGCAGCAGCGGCGGCTCGGCTGGGCACGCGCACTGCGCTGGTGACGCATAAGCGCGACACGATCGGCGTGATGTCCTGCAATCCGGCGATAGGCGGCCTTGGCAAGGGCCATCTGGTTCGAGAGATTGACGCTCTCGATGGTTTGATGGGACGCGTTGCGGATGCTGCCGGCATTCAGTTCCGTATGCTTAAT
The DNA here is from genome assembly GCF_059803845.1 of Rhizobium sp. UFLA01-1127. NCBI lineage: Bacteria > Pseudomonadati > Pseudomonadota > Alphaproteobacteria > Hyphomicrobiales > Rhizobiaceae > Rhizobium > Rhizobium sp. UFLA01-1127. The sequence continues at coordinate 17,501 of NZ_JAUQTZ010000074.1, forward strand.
CGCAAGAAAGGCCCCGCGGTCCGCGGTCCGCGCACCCAGGCGGATCGCAAGCTGTATCGTCTGGCCATGCAGGCGGAGATCAGCGCGATTGACAATCTCGATGTCATAGAGGGCGATGCTTTCGATCTCGCTTTCGAGCATGGCCGTGTGTCTGCGGTGATCCTGAAGGATGGGCGAGTCCTTCGCTGCGCTGCGGTCGTTCTTACGACCGGAACCTTTCTTCGCGGCCTTATTCATATCGGTGACAAGAAGATCCCGGCCGGCCGGGTGGGCGAGGAACCCTCAATCGGTCTGTCAAATACGCTGCTTCGGCACGGCCTGGCTCTGGGGAGGTTGAAGACCGGAACCCCTGCCCGCCTCGACGGCACCACTATCGACTGGAATTCGGTCGGACGGCAAGGGGCGGACGAAGATCCGACCCCCTTCTCTTTCATGACCAACTGCATTGTGAATCCGCAGATTGAATGCGGCGTCACTCGGACGACGCCGGAAACACATAGGATCATTGCCGATAATCTAAAGCGCTCGGCCATGTATTCCGGGCAGATCGAAGGTGTCGGACCACGCTATTGTCCGTCGATCGAGGACAAGATCGTCAAATTCGGCGAGCGCGACGGCCACCAGATCTTTCTTGAGCCGGAGGGCTTGGACGACACTACCGTCTATCCGAATGGCATATCGACCTCTCTCCCCGAGGAGGTTCAGGAGGATTTCATTAGGACCATTCCGGGGCTGGAACGAGTCCGCATTCTCCAGCATGCTTATGCCATCGAGTACGACCACGTTGATCCGCGAGAACTGAAGCTCTCCTTGGAAGTGGAGAGGATTCCCGGTCTTTTCCTGGCGGGTCAGATCAATGGTACGACTGGATATGAAGAGGCCGGCGCCCAAGGTCTTGTTGCCGGGCTGAATGCAGCGCGTCTGGCGGCGGGTGGTAAGGCCATCGAATTCAGCCGCACAGAATCTTACATTGGTGTGATGATCGATGATTTGACTTCGCGCGGGGTGGCGGAGCCTTACCGCATGTTTACCTCGCGCGCAGAGTATCGTCTGTCGCTCCGAGCGGACAATGCAGATGTCCGCCTGACGCCGCTCGGCCTTGCAATTGGATGTGTAGGCTCCAGCCGCGGCGCGCGTTTTGAACGCTATATAAGCATGCTCGATCATGTCCGTACGCAGCTGAAAGGCCTCACGGTGACGCCGAATGAGGCCGAAAAGGTTGGGATGCATTTGAACAAGGATGGTCAGCGGCGTTCTGCCTATGAGCTCCTCTCTCATCCCGGTCAATCTGTCGAAGCACTGTCGCGGCTCTGGCCGGAGCTGCGATCGATCGAGCGGGCCGTGGCCGAGGCGATTGAAATCGAGGCGGCTTATGCCGTTTATATGGATCGGCAGACAGCTGATATCGTTCAAGTCCGCAAGGAAGAAGAACGGGCAATTCCAGCGGATTTCGATTTCTCCGGTCTTTCGGGATTGTCGAATGAGCTGAAGCAGAAGCTGGCGAAAGCGCGCCCAAAGAATATTGCTCAAGCGTCGCGCATCGATGGGATGACGCCGGCGGCGATTTCCCTCTTGTTGGCTCATCTGAGAAAGCTGAGCGCTGCTGGCGAGCAAAAGCTAGTTTCCTGATACTACAAGGTTAGAGAGTCCGTCATATGCAATTGAACGGTGTGCGTGTTTCACGTGAAACACTGGAGCGGCTGCATCATTTTGCCCTGCTCTTCCAGAAGTGGGCGAAGACCATCAATCTTGTCGCGCCTTCGACAATGGACGACCTTTGGAGCCGCCACATCGCGGATAGCGCCCAGATTTTCCAACTCCATCCTTCGACGGATCACTGGATCGATCTTGGAAGCGGCGGTGGTTTTCCAGGTGTGATAACGGCTATATTATTGGCGGAAAAAGGCGCCGGCCACGTCGATCTGGTCGAAAGCAATCAAAAGAAGGCTGCTTTTCTGCGCGTCTGTCTGCGGGAATGCGAAGCCCGCGGCGCGGTGCATGCGATTCGCATCGAAGAAGCGCCTGCGGTCATTCAGAACTGCGATGTGATTTCAGCGCGGGCGCTTGCCGAATTGGAACTGCTTCTGGACTACGCAGCTCCCTGGATCGAGCGCAATGAAAATCTGCGTCTTTTGCTGCATAAAGGCCGGGATTACGAACGCGAGCTGCAGAAAGCCCGTGGTCGTTGGGAATTCGATCTGGTAAAACATCAGAGTGTCGTCGAGCGAGATTCCGTCATCCTGGAGCTAAGTCGCCTTCGACGCCTGATTTAACCATATTTGGATGTGCGGCAGATGATCGGCGAGCGAAACCGGATTATTACCATCGCAAATCAAAAGGGCGGCGTCGGCAAAACAACGACCGCGATCAACCTGGCGACGGCTCTCGCCGCCATCGGTGAGCGCGTCCTGATTGTCGATCTCGATCCGCAGGGCAATGCCAGCACGGGTCTCGGTATTGAGCGGCGGGACCGCAAATTATCGTCCTACGATTTGCTGGTGGGCAGTCATACGATCATGGACACGGTGCAGGAAACGGCTGTGCCGAATCTCTTCATCGTGCCGTCGACGATGGACTTGCTCGGTGTCGAAATGGAAATCGCGCAGCAGCCGGATCGTGTCTTCAAGCTGCGCCGCGCGCTGAATGCGTCAGATGCCCTTGCCTTCTCCTATATTCTGGTGGATTGCCCGCCCTCTTTCAATCTCCTGACCATGAATGCCATGGCGGCGGCGCATTCCGTTTTGGTGCCGTTACAATGTGAATTTTTCGCCCTAGAGGGTCTCAGTCAATTGCTGGAGACGGTGGATCAGGTCCGGCGTACGGTCAATCCATCCCTCGATATTCAGGGGATCGTCCTGACCATGTTCGATTCCCGCAACAATCTGGCGCAGCAGGTCGTTAGCGACGTGCGTACGCATCTGGGTGAAAAGGTCTACCATACGTTGATTCCGCGCAACGTGCGCGTGTCCGAGGCGCCGTCCTATGGGAAGCCGGCCATTCTTTATGACCTCAAATGTGCAGGAAGCCAGGCCTATCTTCAGCTGGCCTCCGAAGTGATCCAGAGAGAGCGCCAGCGAAAAGCTGCGGCCTGATGACATAGTATTTGTTCCAGAGTGAGTATCGGCGATGAATGATGATCTTTCGAAGCGGCGTCTCGGGCGCGGATTGGCTGCTCTCATCGGAGAGATGGATCAGCCGACGCCCGTGGATGCCGGAAGGCCGGCGGTCAACCCCGATCGGCTCGTGCCGATCGAGTTCATCAGCCGCAACCCGCGCAATCCTCGCCGCTATTTCGATGAAACCGAGCTGCATGATCTTGCCAGCTCCATTCGCCAGCATGGCATCGTTCAGCCGGTCGTAGTCCGCACCGTTTCCACCGATCGTTATGAAATCATCGCCGGCGAAAGGCGTTGGCGTGCGGCGCAGCTTGCCGGTCTGATCGAAATTCCGGTCATCGTTCGCGATGTCGACGACAAGACCGCGCTCGAAATCGCCATCGTTGAAAACGTCCAGCGTGCCGACCTCAATCCGTTGGAAGAGGCTCTGGGCTACGAACAGCTGATCGCCGAGCACGGCTATACGCAAAACGATCTCGGTGAGATCATCGGAAAGAGCCGCAGCCACGTTGCCAACTCCCTGCGGCTGCTGAAACTTCCCGATCCGGTGCGCGATATGCTTGCAGCCGGCTCGCTTTCCGCTGGCCATGCCCGCGCTCTGGTTTCGACGTCCGATCCGACGGCGCTGGCGCGTACCGTCGTGTCAAAGGGCATGTCCGTTCGCGATGCCGAACGACTGGCACAGAACGACATCAAAGCGCAGAACGATCCCCGCCCTGCCGGAGCACGCAGGGACGAGAAGGATTCCGACACGCTCGCGCTGGAGCGCACGCTGTCCGACACGCTTGGATTGGATGTTTCCATCAATCACCGAGGCAATGGCGGCCAGGTGAAGATCAGCTACAAGACGTTGGAGCAGCTTGAGGAGATCTGCCGGCTTCTGGAACGTCGCTGAGCTTTATATCCTAGTAAAAACAAAGGTTTGAGCTGAAACCAGGCTCCAAAGGCGGCGTGTGGTCGCCGCTTCCCGTGAAACATCAGCCTTTGCGGGCTGACTGCAATGTAGTCGAGAGAAGGGTTTGCGTTGCGATCGTATCTTCGAGGCTCGCACGCTGGCGGGTCTGGAGAATGGCGGATTGCAGCCTGTTCATCTCGCGGGCGATCGCGGGGGCTGACCAGGTTTTGAGGGCCTGCTCTATGATCGGCTTGCGCCTGAAATGCAGATGGCGCCCGAGCGTCTGCATGACTTGTGTCGGAGCGATCCGCTTCTCGTCCATTTCCGCCCGCATCGTATCGAGCATTTGAAACTGCCTGAGGCAGCCCTGGAGGACGAGAAACATCGGGGTCTTGGAAGAGGCGATCTTCTGCATGGCATGAAGGAAGGCTTCCGAATCGCCCTTCAGGATGGCGTCCACGGCGTCATCCGCGGAGATGGCGCTGGCATCGCCGATGATCTCGATGACGTGGTTTTCCTCGATCGTGCCTTGGCCTCGGCAATAAAGCGCCAGCTTTCGTACTTCGTTGCGGGAGGCGATGCGGTCGCCGCCCAAAAGCTCGAGCAATGCTTGACGGGCTGTCGGGGCAATGCGCAGCCCTTCATTTGCCAGCTCAGTATCTATCAGCCCGTTAAGAGCCCTTGCGTCGTCGGCATAGCAGGGAATGACGGCGACGGCGCGCGCCGGCTCTGCTACTTTGCGCAGGCCTGAACCCTTTTTGAGGTCCCCGGCCTCGATAATGACAAAGCTGGCATTTGGAGGGTCGTCAGCGATGACCTGCAGCGAATCGACTAGCGCCTTTTCGTTTGCGACGCCGCGAATCCAGACGAGCTTTTCTCCGCCGAACAGACCGATGGAATTGACTTCATCGAGCAGGCGGCCGGCATCATTCTGCAGGTCGCCGACATCGAGCTTGATAAGGGAAAAGGCATCGTTCAGATCAACGCCCGTCCGGCCGGCTATCTGAGCGGCACGCTCGGAAACCAGGCCGCGATCCGGGCCGTAGATCACGAAGATCCGGTAGTTCCGCGCGGCATTTTGGAGGAATCCGTCGAATTCGTGGGACTTGATTTCCGCCATGCTGCGCCCTTGATCAGCGGCTGAGCGCGGCTGCGATGTCGGCAGCCACCATTTCAGCCACTTCGCGGGCTGCACGGTCTTCCGAATCGCGAATTGCACGCTGCTTGGCGAATTCCTGGCTCGGGAAGTCGACGAGCGAGGTCACCGCACGGCTGCCAGACTTGATTACCCTGCCGGTGCTGATTTCCCTCAGCGTGAAGGATGCCGTTACCGTGGTTCGGCCTGCGCCCGATGTGTCGGAAGACGGCAGATAAAGGACGCCGCCGGTACCGGATGAAACGCTTAGGTCCACATTGTATTTCGGGGCCTTCGTTTCCCCAGCGCCGCGTCCGGCGATGAAGATCAATTGATTACGGACCTCCTGGCTGACGCGTGTGCCGACGTCGGAGAAGGAGACTTCCGAGAGCTTCTGCGTAACACCCGTGCTGACGGCATAGAGCGGCTTGACCTGGCAGGCGGACAGAAGGCCGGCGACAGCCACCAGAGACGCAACGCCTGCGATGCGGGCGAACTTGAAAAGACTATCAGACGACAATGTTCACGATCCTCTGTGGAACGACGATGATCTTTTTTGGCGCCTGATCATTCAATGCGCTTTTGACAGCATCCAGTGCGAGCACAGCCTGTTGCACGGCATTCTGATCTGCATCGCGCGCGATTGTCAATTCGCCGCGCTTCTTGCCGTTGATCTGGACGGGATAAATGATCTCGTTTTCGATGACGAGGGCTTCGTCATAGGCAGGCCACGGGCTGGTGGCGATCATGTTGCTGTTGCCGAGTGCTGCCGAGCATTCTTCGGCCAGATGCGGCGTGATCGGCGCAACCAGCGCAATCAGGATTTCGACGGCTTCGCGGACGGCGGAGCGGTAGGCGGCATCGCCCTGACCACCGGCTACCTTGCTCAGCGGTGCTGCCAGCGCATTGACGAATTCGTAGATGCGGGCCACGGCCTTGTTGAAGGCGAGTTTGTCGTAGTCACCCTGAACGGCTTTCAGCGTGCGGTGTGCTGTCTGCGAAATCGCCAGGGCTTCGCCTTCCTTAGCCGGAGTCGATTCGACCGTCTTCAAAGCCTCAGCCGCTTCGGAGACGAGGCGCCACATGCGCTGGGTGAAGCGATGGGCGCCTTCGACACCGGCTTCCGACCAGATGACGTCACGATCGGGCGGCGAATCGGAAAGCACGAAGAAGCGCGCGGTATCGGCGCCGTAGGAGGCGATGATGTCGTCGGGATCGACGACATTCTTCTTCGACTTCGACATCTTCTCGATGGAGCCAATGGCAATTTCCTCACCGGTCGACAGCAGCGTGGCGTGTCGCTGACCGTCCACTTCCTCAATGCGGATATCGGCCGGCGATACCCATTCGCGCGTCAGGCCATTGCCGCGGCTGTAAGTCTCGTGCACGACCATTCCTTGCGTGAACAGGCCCTTGAAGGGCTCCCTCACGTCGAGATGGCCGGTTTCGCGCATGGCGCGGGTGAAGAAGCGCGAGTAGAGCAGATGCAGGATCGCGTGCTCGATACCGCCGATATACTGATCGACGGGCAGCCAATGGTTGGCGGCCTTCTGATCCGTCGGCTGATTTTCCCAAGGGGCGGTGAAGCGGGCGAAATACCAGCTCGAATCGACGAAGGTATCCATCGTATCGGTTTCCCGGCGCGCATCCTTGCCGCATTGCGGGCAGGCGACATGGCGCCAGGCGGCGTGGCGATCGAGCGGGTTACCGGGCTGGTCGAAGGTCACGTCGTCGGGCAGTCTGACCGGCAGATCCTTTTTCGGCACCGGCAGTACGCCGCAATCGTCGCAATGGATGACCGGGATCGGGCAGCCCCAATAGCGCTGACGGGAAATGCCCCAGTCGCGCAGACGGAAATTCACCTTGCGCTCGGCCTGCGGCGCATTGCCGAGACTCGTCTCGGAAAGCTTCGTCGCCACCGTCTCAAAGGCTTCCTCGGTGCTCATACCGTTGAGGAAACGAGAGTTGATCATGATGCCATCGCCGTCATAGGCGGTGTCACCGACGCTGAAGCTTGCCGCATCGCCATCGGCGGGCATGACGACGGGAACGACCGGCAGGCCGTATTTGCGCGCGAAATCTAGATCGCGCTGGTCACCCGACGGGCAGCCGAAGATGGCACCCGTGCCATAGTCCATCAAGACGAAGTTGGCGATGTAGACCGGTAGTTCCCAGGACGGGTCAAAGGGATGGCGGACCCGGATGCCGGTGTCCATGCCCTTCTTCTCGGCGGTTTCGAGTGCTGCCAGCGAGGTGCCGGCGCGGCGGCATTCCTCGCAGAAGGCTTCGATGGCCGGATCTTTGGCGGCCGCTTCCTTGGCCAGCGGATGGTCGGCCGAGATCGCCAGGAAGGAGGCGCCGAACAGCGTATCCGGACGGGTCGTGTAAACTGTGATTTCGCGATCGCTGTTGGGGGCGGTTTCGGCCACGATTTCCCAGCGAACGGTCAGACCTTCGGACCGCCCGATCCAGTTCTTCTGCATCAGCCGCACTTTTTCCGGCCAATGGTCGAGCGTATCCAGGGCATCCAGCAGATCCTGGCTGAATTCGGTGATCTTGAAGAACCATTGCGTCAGCTCGCGCTGCTCGACGAGAGCGCCGGAGCGCCAGCCGCGTCCGTCGATGACCTGCTCGTTGGCGAGAACGGTGTTGTCGACCGGGTCCCAGTTGACCTTGGACTTCTTGCGATAGACCAGGCCCTTCTCCATCATGTCGATGAAGAGCATCTGCTGGCGGTGATAATAATCGACGTCGCAGGTCGCGAATTCGCGGCTCCAGTCCAGCGACAGGCCCATGGCCTTCAGCTGGGTGCGCATCGAGGCGATGTTCTGGTAGGTCCATTCCTTCGGATGGACTTTATTGTCGCGTGCGGCGTTTTCCGCCGGCATGCCGAAGGCGTCCCAGCCCATCGGATGCAGCACATTATAGCCGCGGGCACGCTTGTAGCGGGCGACGACATCGCCCATCGCATAATTGCGCACATGGCCCATGTGGATGCGGCCAGACGGATAGGGAAACATTTCTAGAACGTAGTATTTCTCACGCGGATCGGCATTGTCTGTCACGAAGACCTTTTCTTCGTTCCATTTTTCCTGCCAGCGGGGCTCGGCATCGCGCGGATTATAACGTTCGATAGACATCTGTTCTTGTATTCCGGAAAATCATGGGGAGTCAGGCGTGACCTTCACCACGAAACCACCCAAGCGTCAAGTTTAGCAGTTGCAGCAAGTGCCTTATCTTGCAAAGCAAAGCCGGATTCCGGCGCATTCGCCCTTGGCAAAGGCCGCCTGCCTCATTACTGCAAGGTTTGAGAAGCAAGCGAAAATATCGAGGCGAAAAGATGGAACTTCAAGAGCGCCTGAACGAAGTTCGTTCCCATATAGCGGCAGCGGAGCGGCGGGCTGGCCGAGCGGCCGGCTCCGTGCAGCTTGTTGCCGTTTCCAAGACCTTCGACGCTGATCAGATCCGCCCGGCCATTTCAGCCGGCCAGCGGGTATTCGGCGAAAACCGCGTGCAGGAAAGCCAGGGGAAGTGGCCGGAGCTGAAGGCTGAAACGCCCGGGATCGAGCTGCATCTCATCGGCCCGCTGCAATCCAACAAGGCAGCCGACGCCGTGGCGCTGTTCGACGTCATTGAGACGATAGATCGGGAAAAGATCGCGCATGCCATCGCCGACGAAATGAAGCGGCAGGGCAAGAGTTTACAGCTCTATGTGCAGGTCAATACTGGCCTCGAGCCGCAGAAAGCGGGGATTGCGCCTGACGATACGGTCGCTTTCGTCGATCTTTGCCGCAAAGAACTCGGGCTTTCGATCCAGGGTCTGATGTGCATTCCGCCGGCGGAAGAAAATCCGGGGCCGCATTTTGCGCTGCTTGCAAAGCTCGCCAAGCAAGCCGGCGTGGAAAAGCTCTCCATGGGCATGTCGAGCGACTATGAAACCGCCGTCGCCTTCGGCGCCACCAGTGTTCGCGTCGGCTCGGCGATTTTTGGGACTCGATAGGCCGCAAACAAAAAGCCCCGGTCAAAACCGGGGCCTCGCAAATCTTCGATAAGATCGAATCTCAGAATTGGTCGTCGTCCTCGTCGTCGCGGCTGGTCGACTTCAGCGACTTCAGCTTGGCGAAAACGGCGTCAGCATCGATTTCCTTTTCCTTCTCTTCTTCGCGCTCATAGCTGAAGCCGAGCTTTTCGGTTTCCTGAGCCGGCTGCAGCGTTGCGCCGAGTTCGGCGGCGGTCGGCAGCGGACGGCCCTTAGCGGCCTTTTCGACTTCCATGTCGAGATCGATCTGGCTGCAGAGGCCGAGCGTGACCGGGTCCATCGGCGTAAGGTTGGCCGCGTTCCAGTGCGTGCGGTCGCGAATTTGCTCGATGGTCGACTTCGTGGTGCCGACGAGGCGGGAAATCTGCGCATCCTTCAGTTCCGGATGGTTGCGCACCAGCCAGAGGATGGCGTTCGGGCGGTCCTGGCGCTTGGAGACCGGCGTATAGCGCGGGCCGCGGCGCTTGGATTCCGGCACGCGGACCTTCGGCTCCGAGAGCTTCAGCTTGTGGTTCGGGTTGGCTTCGGCGCGGGCGATTTCGTCGCGCGTGAGCTGGCCGGTCGAGATCGGATCGAGGCCCTTGATGCCCTGTGCGGCCTCGCCATCGGCAATGGCCTTTACTTCGAGCGGATGCAGTTTACAGAACTGCGCGATCTGGTCGAATGACAAGGCCGTATTGTCGACAAGCCAGATGGCAGTTGCCTTCGGCATGAGCAATTGTTGAGCCATGGATATAGTCCTTCTGTCAGTCCGCGCCGGTGTCGCGGTCCGGGGTGTAACACCACATTGTCCGGGAAATACGGCCCTATATAGCGATAGTGTCGCGGAATTGCAATTCTTTGCGCATGAAATGCACTTTGTCCAATTGCTGTCGTAGTTTGACCTGCTATTTATTGGCCGGAAAGAGCACTCACACCGGCAAACGGGGTGCGAGGAATTGAGGAGGAGAGAATGTCGGACAAGATTCATCCGGTGACGAAGCCGGTCAAGGCGCGTGCTTTGATCGACAAGGCGAAATATCAGAAATGGTATGAGCAGAGTGTTCAGGATCCCGACAAGTTCTGGGGCAAGCACGGCAAGCGCATCGATTGGTTCAAGCCCTATACCAAGGTCAAAGACACGTCCTTTACCGGCAAGGTCTCGATCAAATGGTTCGAGGACGGCGTCACCAACGTCTCCTATAATTGCATTGACCGGCATTTGAAGAAGCATGGCGATCGCGTCGCCTTCATTTGGGAAGGCGACAATCCCTATCTCGACAAGAAGATCACCTATAACGAACTCTACGAGCAGGTCTGCCGACTGGCGAACGTGCTGAAAAAGCACGGCGTCAAGAAGGGCGACCGCGTCACCATCTACATGCCGATGATCCCAGAGGCTGCCTATGCGATGCTTGCCTGCGCTCGTATCGGCGCGGTGCATTCGGTCGTCTTCGGCGGTTTCTCGCCGGAAGCGCTTGCCGGCCGTATCGTCGATTGCCAGTCGACCGTCGTCATTACATGCGATGAAGGTGTGCGCGGCGGCAAGACCATCCCGTTGAAGGAAAACACCGATACGGCGATCAAGATCGCCGCCAAGCAGAAGGTTTCGGTCAAGACCGTCATTGCCGTGCGCCGCACCGGCGGCAAGGTCGGTTGGGAACCCGGCCGCGATGTGTGGTATCACGAGGAAACCGCGAAGGTGAAAGCGGATTGCCCACCGGCGAAGATGAAGGCGGAAGATCCGCTGTTCATCCTTTATACGTCCGGTTCCACCGGCAAGCCCAAGGGCGTACTGCACACCACGGCCGGCTATCTCGTCTATGCGGCGATGACGCATGAATATGTGTTCGACTACCACCCCGGCGATATCTACTGGTGCACGGCCGATGTCGGCTGGGTGACGGGCCATTCCTATATCGTCTACGGGCCGCTTGCGAACGCCGCGACCTCGCTGATGTTCGAGGGCGTGCCGAACTATCCGGATCAGGGCCGCTTCTGGGATGTCATCGACAAGCACAAGGTCAACATCTTCTACACCGCCCCGACGGCGATCCGTTCGCTGATGGGGGCCGGCGACCATTTCGTCAAGCGCGCCTCGCGCTCCAGCCTGCGCATCCTCGGCACGGTCGGCGAGCCGATCAATCCGGAAGCGTGGGAATGGTATTACAAGGTGGTCGGCGACAGCCGCTGCCCGATCGTCGATACCTGGTGGCAGACGGAGACCGGCGGCCACATGATCACGCCGCTTCCGGGCGCGACCGATCTCAAGGCCGGCTCTGCCACCCTGCCCTTTTTCGGCGTGCAGCCAGAATTGGTCGACAATGAGGGCAACGTGCTGGAAGGGGCGGCCGACGGCAATCTCGTCATCGCCGACAGCTGGCCCGGGCAGATGCGCACGGTCTATGGCGACCACGAGCGCTTCATCCAGACCTACTTCTCCACCTACAAGGGCAAATACTTCACCGGCGACGGCTGCCGCCGCGACGAGGACGGCTACTACTGGATCACCGGCCGCGTCGACGACGTGCTCAACGTGTCGGGCCATCGTCTCGGCACGGCGGAGGTGGAATCGGCGCTGGTGTCTCACAGCCATGTGTCGGAAGCCGCCGTCGTCGGCTATCCGCATTCCATCAAGGGCCAGGGCATCTATTGCTACGTGACGCTGATGGTGGGTATGGAGGGTACCGACGCGCTGCGACAGGAGCTGGTGAAGCATGTCCGCACCGAAATCGGCCCGATCGCCTCGCCGGACAAGATCCAGTTCACCCCCGGCCTGCCGAAAACCCGCTCCGGCAAGATCATGCGCCGCATCCTGCGCAAGATCGCCGAGGACGATTTCGGCGCGCTCGGCGATACCTCGACTCTGGCCGATCCGGCTGTAGTCGATGATCTGATCGCCAACAGGCAGAACAAGGCGGATGCTGCTTGATCTCGGCGCTCTATCCCGCCCCTTGCGGGAGGGAAAGCAAAATCAGCATTTAGCCGGAAGGCTAAGTGCTAGATTTTGCAAGGGAGGAGTAGGCAGGGACGTACCGGCTTTCCTGGTGCTATACCAGCAAGCAACCAACCCCCGCTCTTGCAATTTCAATGGCTTAGAAATTGCGCTAGTGTTCTGAACATGTGTGACTTTCGGTGTCGCAATTCCTAAACATGGGGTAATCGCGGTCGCGATCTCCCCGGCTCTTTTCCAAGATGATGGTGGAACGGGTGGTT
>NZ_JAUQTZ010000075.1:0-29775 GCF_059803845.1 Rhizobium sp. UFLA01-1127
GGAGAACGGCATGACGCCGACATCCACCATCGTCGATGCGCCGATCAGCTGGGGTAACTGGAGCCCGCACAATTACGAGAATCGCTATGAGGGCAAGGTGACGCTTACCCAGGCGCTCACTCAGTCTATCAACACGATCCCCGTGCGTCTGGCCAAGGAGAAATTCGGCATTCAGCCCATTCGCGAGATGGCGAAGGCCATGGGCGTGGAAACGCCGATCCGCAACGACAAAACCATTCCGATCGGCACGTCTGAAGTGACGGTTCTCGACCAGGCGACCGCCTATGCGGTCTTCCCCGCCGACGGCATGCAGTCGCGCCGTCACGGCATCGAGCAGATCACCGGTTATGACGGCAAGGTGCTTTACGATTTCAGTCGCGACGAGGCGCCTGCCAAGCGCGTCCTCAGTGAAAAAGCCACTTCCTATATGAACCAGATGCTGACGCAGGTTCCGATCATCGGCACAGGCCGCAAGGCAGCCCTCGACAACGGCATCGTCGTCGGCGGCAAGACCGGCACGACGCAGGCCTACCGCGACGCCTGGTTCATCGGTTTTACCGGCAACTACACCTGCGCCGTCTGGTTCGGCAATGACGACTACACCTCCACCAACAACATGACCGGCGGCACGCTGCCGGCCATGACCTTCAAGAAGATCATGGATTACGCCAATCAGGGCATCGTGCTGAAACCGATCCCCGGCATCGCCAACCCGTTTCCGGTGCAGAAGCCGCAGACCGTCGCCGCCAAGAAGCCCGCCGATCCCGCCGGTGGCGGCCCGCCGCCGCTGGTGCGGCCGCGCTCGCTTTCGGTGGACTCCACGAATATCCTGCGCGACATCGGTGAAAAGTTGAAGGCCGCGACACCGCTCGGCGCGCAGAAAGTGGCAACGGCAAAATAGAAATCATGCCCCGGGGAAAAAGAAGGCCGAAGGATGCGGAAGCGTCCTCCAGGCCTTTTTCCAACGAAAATATCAGCCGGCCCGCCGCGTAACATCAAGGCCGACCAAACGGCCAATGATACGAGTCCGGCGGGCGTTTCGGCCGCAAACCGCCTGGCCCGCCCGACGATCGCATCCTCCATGGCAGCAGCCCTAGCGCGCCCTGCCCTTTCCCCTATCGGCAGAATCAGGAATAAATCGACACTGATTTGTCACGAGGACGATCCCAGGGTGTTCCGAGTTCCCCTTCTTGTTGCGCTTTCGCTTGTCATCGCCTTTGGCGGCGGGATCGTGTTCACGCTTCTGGCGCTGGATGCCACATCCGGCTTCGGCGCGATCAAGCTCGGCGCATGGCAGGCCTTTCCGGAAATGCAGACGGCGGATGCTGATCCTTATGCGAAATCCCATAGAGCGCGTGCGGGACGGCTGCTTTACGGCACGGCGGAAGGGCTTGTATTCACCGCTTCCGAGGACGATGCCGGGGGGCGTTTGACGGCAAACTGCAGCTACCGCATCAGCGGCCAGACACCGCCGGCCAGGCTCTGGACCCTGTTCATCGCGGGCAATGACGGCGAACCGATCGAAGGGGCTGCGGGGCGTCCTTCCACGATCAATTCCTGGGTCGTGCTGCGCAATCCGGATTCGACCTTCAGCATTACGGTTTCACGCAGCGCGCAGGCAGGCAACTGGCTCGCCTTGCCGCAGGCCGGCAATTTCCGGCTGGTCTGGACGCTGCTGGATTCACCGGCGGCCAGCAATTCCGGCCTGATCGATCTCGGCATGCCGAAACTCGAAAAGATCGGGTGCGGCAATGTTTAGACTTGTCTTCGCGATACTGACCGGTCTGTTCGGCGCCGCGCTGTTGCATATCGTCATCATCCTGTCGCTGCCGCATTTTTCCGACCGCGACGCCTATACGCGGGTATCGGACGAGGGTGACGAGAACCATTTCTACATGCTCGACGACAAGGACGACGATGCAGGGCTTTCCAACACGGACCCCTATATGCGTACCGCCGTCTGTGCCTTCGACATCGAGGACAAACCAGTTCATCTGACCGCCAAGGGAAAGGTGCCGTTCTGGTCGCTTGCCGTCTATGACGCCGCATCCAACGAGGTATTCAGCATGAGCGACCGTACTTCGGTCGGCGGTGCGCTCGATTTGCTGCTGGCATCTCCCGTCCAGTTGACCGGCATACGCAAAGCACTACCCCCGGCGCTAGCCCAATCGATCCTGGTGGAAGTACCACGCAGCCAAGGCTACGCGGTGCTGCGTACGATGGCGCCGCAGGCTAGCTTCGACGCAGCCGCGCGCGAATTCCTTTCGGAAGCCGGGTGCGATGAATTCGACAATGGTTGAATTTCGACAATACTGGAATACACGGACGAGATTTAGAGACACCACCTGAGTTAACAGGTGCGGAGGCGGCGGGGCGGGACGATCCAGCATGCCGCGCCGATCAGAGACCGCAGTGATGCAGCGGCAACCGATTGGCGGGCGCCGGCGCGGCGTTCCTCAGATATGTTTGGTCACGCTACTTTCCCTTAGCCCGCTTCGGTCCTGTTCCGGGGCGGTGGGTGGGTGTGTCGAGATGCTCGTAGCGTACGCCGGTGAATAAAAGTATCTTCGCTTCCACCGGCTCCTTCTGGGCGCGCGGCGGCATGCGCAATCGCCAATCCGAAAGAGATATGATCTTTGCCATTCTCGTCTCCATTTACGTCTCGAGACGGATGAACTTACGACTTGATTTCACCCTGCCCGCCGCTGAAGCGGGCTAGCGTCGCCCCTCGATCCCAACCATTTCTCCTGGTAGGGACAAGGACATCCACGCCTTCTCACGGCTTTCCTCAAACACCGTGGCACGGGCGCCGATCCCGGCTTCCATGCGGCCTTCACACTCGATCACATTCTGCCAATCGCTGCTTACACCCGGAATTCATACACACCGCAGTTAACAGAATGCTAATTCTCGTCGCTCGTCATCCTTGGCATGAGACATCATGCGCTATTAACGCTCCGACGGCGGCTTTAGTTTCATCATCCACGGAAAAATTCAAAAAGCGGAGCTCGCTATAAAATTAAACAATATCATGGCCCTATGCAGAATGCCGGCATCGGAGGCGATGCGTCAATCGGCGGTCGCGTTGCAAAAAAGCGTCACGCAAATATTATTTGCCGTCGCGAAAAATTAACGTATTGTAAGGCTGCAATTCAGAGGGCGACCGATGTTGGCGGCGAGAAGTTCCGTCTTTTCTCCAGAGGATGTCACGGTCCTGCGCGATGCGTTGGACCGATGGTGCCTTGAAAAGCGGATCGACATAAAAAGTGCGGAAGCACAGTTCGCAGCCACCGCAGCTATCGGCCTTTTTCAATCCGGCTACAATACTTCGGAAAAGCTGCTCGCGGCCCTGCGCGAGCATAAGGGCCTCTGAGACATTTTCCCATTCACGTGCAAAGACCGGCCGGAGCCTGATATCCGCTTGGCAAGCGTGACCAGCATCGCCTTCGCTTTCTTTCAGCATGCACCTTTAGATTGAATTTCATTTTGGGCGCGTGTGGGCGCAAGCTTAACGGGCAATTTTTATTCGGATTTTAATAGAGTTTTCACGAACCATTAACCCTGGCGGCCTTAGTCTTTCGCGAAAGCCAGATAAGGACGACCGTGTCCAAACCCGTTTCGACAATCGCCACCGCGGATGCCCTCTTTATCGAAAGGGCTGATAGGAGCGAGGTGCTGCGGGTTCCGCGGTTGGCCATCCGGCTCCCTGCTTTTTTGTTCAGCGTATCAGTATGGGTGTTGGCGTGCGTGACCGGTTTCGAGACCTTGAAGAGCCTGCGGCTGTCCGTAAGAAGGACGTGGTTCTGATGGCGACGATCACCAGTTTCGAAGGCATGAACCATCCGTCCAAATCGGAGCTTCGCCAGTTCGCCGAGCTTTTCACCCCGGTTTTCCAAGCATCTTCGGACGAGGCGAAGCGACAAGCAGTTGCTGCCCTTTCCCAATGCGAGACGGTGCCACAGGCCGTGGCCCTGTTCATCGGCTGTCAGCCGATCGCCATCGCCGCCCCCTTCCTCACAAGCTCGCAGGCGATCGATGACGATACGCTCATCACGATCGCCCGAACACAAGGGGCCGCCCATGCACGGGCGATCGTTCGCCGATCTTCCCTCTCCCCCAAGGTCATCGACGCGCTCGTCGACCTGCACCAGGCCGAGCCGGAACGCGGCATGACGATGCCGGAGCAGCGGGCGGATACCATTCCGCCACAGGCGGAAACGACGGAAACCGAACGGCTGTCACGCGACGAGGTCTTGCGCCAGCAGATCAAGCAGGCCGCCCGCCATCTGGCCCGCGACGACAACGACCGGCTTGGCCTGCGCAGCCTCAGCGAAACGCAGGAAGCACTGCTTGTCCGCTTTGCGCGCGAGCGCAACGCGGTGCAATTTGCAACGACGCTCGCCGACGCGCTTTCCTCCAGCTATTGGCTGGCGGAACGCATCCTGCTCGACACGTCGGGGCAACAGCTCGCCGTCACGCTTGTCAGCCTCGGCATGGGCATTGCCGATGCCGTCTACTCACTTGAGCGCTTCTACCCGCATCTGGCCGAACGGCATGGGAGCGTCAGCCGGGCATGGCTGGTGCTCGACGATATCGACGCTGAAGAGAGCCAGGGCCGTATCGAGGCTTGGCGCCGCGCCGACAGCTACACCTATCTGCCACAGGAAACGTCCGCCCAGCGTCCTGCAGTACCGCTGTTCGGGCCGAAATCGGGGCCTGTCCGCGAATTGCGCGTGGCAAACCGTCGGTAGAGACGGCTCAATCCAGCGGATTGGCGCGTAAACCGGCTAAAGGGACGATATCGACGATATCGTCCGTCTCCAGCTCGACGATCCACAAATCCGGATCGAACTTCAGCTCCCGCTCGAGGGTGTCACGGATTTCCTGAGGATCCTTGCCGTCGATGCGGATTTCGAAGAGCCGCGTCCCGCTCTCTTCCTCATCAAAGAGGCTTTGCGGCGCGGGCGCATAAAGGGTCTCCGATCCGTCACGGAAGCGCTGACGAATGAAGATCGCGCCCGCCTGCTCCTCACCCTTCCGCTCGACCGCGGCAAAATCGCCACGGGCGAACAGGCGGCGGACAAGAGCGGAAACAAAGATGTCGCTGCGCAATCTCATATGCGAGCTATAACGGCGCGGGCGCGCCAAGGCAATTGAAGACGCCATGACATGTATGCCGCAATAACGCCAAGCGCTTGCAGGGCAAGCCTCAAAGTGCGCCGATATCCTGCAGCTTCTTGAGGACAGCCATGTTCGGTTCGCCGGTTTCCGGCAGGCGATAGTGTTTCTGGAAGCGGCGGATGGCCGCCTTCGTCTGCTCTCCGGCGACACCGTCGATGCTGACATTGCTGTAGGCGATATTGCTCAGGCCCTTCTGGATCTGCATGACCATATTGAGCTTGTTGACCGCGTCGCCCGGCGCAGCTTTTACGGCGACAGCGCCGGTCTTCATGTTCTTGTCGGCATTCTGGATTGCGGCCGCAACCGGATCGATCGCGTCCGCCGTTGCGGAAACATTGACGGGGCGCACGGCGGGAACGACGGCTGCCGTATTCGCTCTGCCGCTTGGCTGCGGTGCACTGGCGGCATTGCTGGCCCTCAGAGCCGCCAGAAGCTCCGGCGTCGGCACACCGGTCTGCGCAAGTCCCGACGCCTCCTGGAAGAAGAGAATGGCCGATGTCGTGCGCGATCCCGGCTTGCCATCGGCAATGCCATCGTAAAGGCCGTGACGGATCAGTTCCGCCTGCACATCGGCAACCAGCTTGGACGGAGCGGTGGACGGTTGTGCCGTCGCGGCGGCCGATGGGGATGTGGCGGGATCGGAGGCGGAATCCTGCCGTTCAATCCGGAACGTGGTGACGTTGCCGGCATCCGCCTGCGCATGCAGAAACGATTTGCGGCCTGGAATCTGGTAGGGAGCGCCGGGATCACGCGTGCGCAGAATGGGCGACGGATGCGCGCCGGTCTGATACCAGAGCGCATTGGCGGTCACGAAGCCGAAAACTCCGAAAAAGAGGGCAAAACCGCCTGCAATGGCCGGATTGCGACCGACCGCTCCGCCAATAAAAGCGGCGAGCGCACCCGCACCGCGAAGGCCAAGGCCGCCCAGCGCGGTGCTGCCGCGCAGGCTGAGGCTGCCCAGGGCAACCGCTCCGCGGGAAGCGAGACCGGGCTGCTTGCGCTTGCCCTTTCCTCTTCCTTTAGGCGATTTTCGCTTTTGCGGGGCCATTCATCGGTTCCTTGTTTCGCCCTTCATCCATCTCCACAGTATGTTTCAGACGCGGCGGAAAATCGACGGGGCTGTTGACATCCACAGGCTGCTGCATTGCTACGGCGCCCGAGCCGTCGAACGGAATGAGGATGGTGATGACGGTTCCCTCACCTGGGGCGCTTGCGATCGAGAAGTTTCCGCCATGCAGGCCGACGAGACCCTTGACCAGCGACAGGCCAAGACCGGTACCCGCGTAACGACGCGTGTAATCGTTCTGGATCTGTACGAAGGGTTGTCCGAGCGACGCCAGCTGCTCGCTCGCAATGCCGATCCCCGTGTCGCCGATCGACAGCTTCAGCATGCCGTCGGCCAGAGCCGCGTCGATGGTGATCGCGCCGCCGGCGTCGGTGAACTTGATGGCGTTGCCGACGAGGTTGATCAGGATCTGCTGGATCGCCCGCTGGTCGGCAACGATCTCGCCGAGACCGCGCTGGATCCGGCTCGTGAGCGTCAGCCCCTTTTCCTTCGCCTGCAGCCCCAGCATCGCTTCGCAGGTCGCGATGGTGTCCTCGATCGCGAAGGATTCGAGCAGCAGCTCATAGCGGCCAGCCTCGATCTTGCTCATGTCGAGCATGGTGTTGACCACCGACAAGAGATGCGCGCCCGACTGTCGGATGAGGCCGACATATTCGCGCTGGCGGTCGTTTTCCAACTTGCCGAAATATTCGCCGCTGAGAATATCCGAGAAGCCCAGGATCGCATTGAGCGGCGTGCGCAGCTCATGGCTAACGGCCGCCAGGAAACGCGACTTGGCATCATTGGCCGATTCCGCTTCGGCCGCCTTGCGCGCCGCATCCTCGCGAAGCTGCTGATCCTGCGAGATATCGCGCAGCTGGCTCACGATCGCCGTCAGGCAGCCCTCGCCATCACGGCGGGCGGTCAGTTCCATGCGGACATGGACGAATTGCTCGTGGCCGCCGGCAACCGCCGAACGCTCAAGGCGCAAATCGGCGCTGTAGGTATCCCGGCCCTGACGAAGCACGTCGATCGCCTGCAGGAAGACAATCCGGTCGGAAACATGGACCTGCTCGACGAAACCGCGGCCTGTGGGATCGCGCATCCAGCTCAGGAACTCCATACGGTCACGGCCACCCACGGTCGCCACATTGCCTTGGGGATCGAGCAGCAGGACCAGGCCGAAGGCCGCTTCCAGCATCAGGTCACGGTGTTCGACGACGAGCGCCTCCGAAGGACGGGAAGCGGGCCGCTGACGCGACAGCGCGATGCTGCCCACGGCTGAAAACAGAAAGGCGGCGCAGACCGTCGCGACACCGGCGGGCAAAGCCACGGCCGGACTGGTGACAAAGGAGAGGCCTACCGGAACAGCAAATAGTGCGACGGAAGAGAAAAGCGCGAGCCGGCGCAGGATCGCCAGTTCCTGTCCGCGGACCTCGCCATTCCCGCTCGTCCGGGAAAGCCAGCTTCGGCCCACCCGGTCCACGAGGGCTCCTGCCCGGACAGAAATGTCACTCAATACGCGCACGCCACAATCCGTCAAAACGGTCACTTATCGGCTGCACAATAGGCCCGGCGGGCTTAAGGAAAGAATAAAGAAAGAACACGCCGGCCGGCCGAAAAGGCTTCGAAATCCCGTTTTGGCGCAGAATGCGAGACCTTTGTTTTTTGTGGTTAACAGCGGGTAAGCAACGGATTTTATTCGTATTTCCGCCGCGCGTTAACTTTTGCCACGAGGCTTGCAGCCGCAAAGCCCTGCATATCAACAGCATCGCGCGAGACATGCTTAACATCAATCGCTACAATTCGAACCAAATGCTGATCAAAGTCGGAAAGCTAAAATTTGAATCAAATTCGCAGAAAATGCTGCCGAGTTTTGAAAAGCGCTGTTGTCCTCTGCCGGATAGGGTCCGAACCGGATCGGGCGGGCAAGTCCGAATCGGCGATCGAGCCGAATGACAGGATAGGATGGGCTAGGCAATGTGGTTTCTGATTAGAGCAGGGTTCTGGTTTTCGCTGGTCCTCATGTTCCTGCCGATCTTTGCAAAGCCCGAGGGCGGGCCTCGGCCGGGCGGCGAGCCGGCGGTGCAGGTTTCCGATGCAATTTCAGCCGCCTCTGGTGTCGTCCAATATGTCGGCGCCATGTGCACCGAGAAGCCGGATGTCTGCCTCAAGGGCGGCGAAACGCTGACGGCGCTCGGCTATCAGGTCGGCGACGGCGCCCGCGTTGCCTACGACATGCTCGGCCGCCACTTTAAGGATCAATCTTCGAATGCCCGGGCCGATGCCGCACCGGCTATGCGTGCAAGCACCGATCAGGTGGCCGCCATGACCCAGCCGCTGCCAGCCAAACGCACGATCAGCCCTGAAACGGCCGACGTGGTCGTTACCGGCACCGTCAAGCTGCCGTCCTCTATTCCGCTGCCGACGCCCCGCCCCCGCATCTGACGGTTTTCCATCGACCCGACTTCGACGCCGCAGGCCTCTCACGGTCGTCGGCGTTCTTTGCCGTCGCGGGTTCAAATCGCGGCCCGTTTCGCCTATATGCAAGACAATGGACAATCTGGACTGCCGCAATGACACCGCTTGACAAGATTATCGAGGACTTCTCCTTCCTGGACGAATGGGAGGACCGCTATCGCTACGTGATCGAACTCGGAAAGGCGCTGCCGGATCTACCCGAGGAGAAGCGGACGCTGGAAAACAAGGTGCAGGGCTGCGCAAGCCAGGTCTGGCTCGTCACGCATGCATCTGGCGATCCGGATAATCCGATATTGACCTTTGAAGGCGATTCAGACGCGCATATCGTGCGCGGACTGGTGGCGATCGTCATGGCAACCTATTCCGGAAAACCAGCTTCGGAAATTGCCGCCCTCGATGCGCTCGACGTCTTCGGAAAAATCGGCCTGGTCGAGCATCTCTCCTCGCAGCGCGCCAACGGATTGCGCTCGATGATCAAGCGCATTCGCGAGGAAGCCCGGATCAGAGCCGCGGCCTGAAGCTCCGCATTTGACAGCAGATACAGACAAAACCCGGCTTTCAAGCCGGGTTTTCTTCGGAGCCTTCCGCTTTTCTTCGAATCGCGAAAACGCTCCATCCCTTCGTTTTTACGCAATTCCGGAAGGAAAAGCGCTGGGCACTTTTCCTGGAATTGCTCTAGCTCAGCGACGGAACTCTCAGCGGCCGCCGCGCTTGCGGCGCTGGCCGAGGCCCATTTCCTTTGCCAGGCGCGAACGGGCTTCGGCATAGGCCGGTGCCACCATCGGGTAGTCGGCGGCCAGATCCCACTTCTCGCGATATTCTTCCGGCGAGAGACCGTGATGGGTCATGAGATGACGCTTCAGCGACTTGAAGCTGCCGCCACATTCAAGGCAGGTGATCTGATCATCCTGCACGGATTTACGGACGGATACGGCCGGCTTCTGCTTCTCGACCACGGTTACGGCGGGTGCCGGAGCCGAGGTGCTGCTCAAGGCGGAATGTACGTCGGAAATCAAATTCGGAAGGTCGCTGACCGGTACGACATGGTTGCTGACATAAGCCGCTACGATATCGGCAGTCAGTTCAACCAGTAACTCCTGCCCGTTGCCAAGGGCCGCATCTGTCATTGTGTTCTCCTGTTCATCGGCTTGCCCGCTGTGCCCGCGCCTCTTGGGAGTGCGCAGGGTACAACTTTGCTATATGAGTTGCGCTTGGCCGTGGAAATCTGTTGATTTCACAATCTCCCCGCGCCGAGCAATCCGCGCGAACGCATTGCTCGTATTCGTAGCAGCCACCAGCAAGAAAACGGTGCATAACGCTAAATTTCTTACCGCATGAAATCCACCCCTAGATGTCATACGAGGGAAAACCGCCCCTTGCTGTCTGATGTCAGAATTGGCGATCACGATAGCAATCTCCAATCGCTTACCGGAAGAAAGTTTTGCTCAGCTTTTAATCAAGGAAAGATAAAAGCATCGAGAGCTTAAAACCGGTCGAGACTAACTCAACATCAGAACTCTACTTGAATCTGAATTAGCACTCTTTGTCCAAATGTCCAGTTTTTAATCCCAACATTTCTTCGCAAAAAATTCATCTATTAAAAAACGGATAACTAATAACGCGAACAGCTATTCCTTCGTTAACAATCTCCGCGTTTGTTAGCCTCTCTTTTTATACCCTCGTTTTGCAATTTGCTCCCGTAACAGCAGCTCGTCTCGCACTGAAGGCGGCGTCAGCCGATGCCCTGCTTTGTGTGCCGCGCGCGCGAGAAGATGCGCGGCAATTGGCGCCGTCAGCACGAAAAAAACGAATCCGGCCAATGCCCGCGCCAGAATCGACATATCCTGCGAATGGATGCCGACCGCAAGCAGCAAAAGGCCGGAGCCGACCGTGCCGGCCTTCGACGCAGCATGCATGCGGCTATAGAGATCGGGGAGGCGCACGATGCCGATTGCCGCGATAAGCGAGAACAACGCACCCGAAAGTAGAAGCGCCGTTACTATGACGGCCCAAAGCATATCCACTATCGGGCTCCCTTCTTTCGCCTGTGCTTGCGCGTCTTTCTGCTCTCGGCAGCGATGCCGTCATTCTGTTCGGCGCCGATCCGTTCCATCGTGTTCGATTGCGCCTGCGTCATGATGAAGCGCGCGAAGGCGACAGTGGCAAGAAAACCGACAAGACCGAGCGAAATGGCTATATCGATATATAGGGTGAAACCGGTCTTGATGGCGATGACAGCAATGAAGCCGATGACGATTGCGGCCAGCATGTCGAGCGCAAGAACCCTGTCCGGCAGTGTCGGCCCGGCTACGACACGATAGACGGTCAACAGGAACGCCATGCTCAGAATGCCGAGCGCCACCATGACAGCGGCCGAAACAACGGATGCGGCGATCATCGGAAAGCCTCCATGATGCGGCGCTCGAAACCGTCCGCAATGCTGCGCCGGATGGCCTCCGGATCGGAGCAATCGAGCGCGTGCACGTAGAGCGCCTTGCGATCGTCGGAAACATCGACGGACAGGGTGCCGGGCGTCAGCGTGATCAGATTGGCAAGCAGAGTGATTTCAAAATCACGGTCGACCGTCAGCGGAAATGCGAAAATCCCGGGTTTCACATCCATCGTAGGGCTCATGACGGCCACCGCGACTGCCCAGGCCGACTTGGCAAGCTCGCAGGCAAACAAGAGCAGCAGCGCCAGAATCCGCCTGATACGGACGAGATAGAGCACGCCGCCATAGGACGAGCGAACGATCGCCAGCGCAATCGCTGCCAGCACGAAGCCGAACACCAGGTTGACGAAGGAGGTGCTGCCGGTGATGGCGACCCAGACGATGGCGAGCAGCAGATTGAGGACAAAGAGGATCATTGGACGCCTCCCGCCGCAGGGAAGACGGACTGCAGATAGGCCGATGGCTGCTCAAGGCCGGCGGCGGCGGCTTGCGTCAGGTGCAGGAGCCATTCCGGAAACAGGCCGAAGCCCACGACAAGCATAGCAAGGCCAAGAAGCGGCAAGGCGGTCTGCCATCCGATCGGCTCGGCCGCCATCGCGTCGGCGGCGGCAGGACGCCAGTAGGCAAGCAGGAACACCCGTCCAAAGACGATCGTCGTCAGAAAACCGGTCGCCAGGATCGTTGCGGCCAGCCACCATGCACCCGTTGCCAGCGCCGCCTTGACAAGCAGCACCTTGGGCCAGAAGCCCGAAAAGGGCGGCAGGCCGCTGATGGCGAAGAACAGCACCAGGGAGAGGCCGGCAAACCAGCCGCTGCGGCGATAGAGCCCGCCAAGGACGGTGAGCGAAAAACCGCCGCCGAGCCGGGCCGCCTGCCCCGCGACCAGATAAAGCGCGGTCATCAGCACCATCGAATGCAGCGCATAAAAGATCGCCCCGCCGAGGCCCTCGGCATTGCCGACGGCCACGCCCGCCAGCATCGTGCCGATGCCTGAAATGACGATATAGCCGAGCATACGGCGGATATCGTTTGTGCCCAGCGCGCCCGCCACACCGACAAGCATCGTTGCCATTGCGATGACGGTAACGAGCGGACCGAGCCCTGCCCGCTCGACCGGCAAAAGCATGACCAGAACCCTGATGAGCGCATAGACCCCGACCTTGGTCAGCAGGCCGGCAAACAACGCCGAAACGGTGATGCGAGGCGTGTGATAGGAGGCCGGGAGCCAGAAATTGACCGGGAAGGCGGCAGCCTTCATGCCGAAGGCCAGCAGGAAGAGGCCGGTCAGTGTCATCAGCGGCGCACTATCGCCCGCCCTCGCCTTCATGGCGATATCGGCCATGTTGAGCGTTCCGAATACGGCGTAGAGATAGCCGACGGAGACGAGAAAGAGCGTTGTGGCAATGAGGTTCAGCACGGCATATTTCAACGCGCCGTCGATCTGCTCCGGTTCCGAACCCAGGATCAGCAGCCCGAAGGAGGAGATCAGCAATACCTCGAACCAGACATAGAGGTTGAAAACATCGCCCGTCAGGAAGGCGCCGCTGACACCGGCCAACAGCAGCATCAGAAAGGGAAAGAAGCCGTATCGACGGCTGCTCACGGTGACTTCGCCGAGCGAATGGACACTCGCAGCAAGTGCTGCGATCGCCGCCGTCAAAGCCATGAGTGCTCCGAAAATATCGACACTGAAGGCAATGCCGAAAGGCGGGAGCCACCGCCCCATGACCATCGTCACGGCTCCGTCGCTGACGACCCTGTAGAGCAAGGCGGCATCGATCACCACCAGCAGGACCAGGCCGGGAATGGCGATCGCTGCATGCCATTGCGTGCGGTTGCGCAGCATCAGAAGAAGAGCGCCGAGCCCGATGCACAAGGCGACCGGCAATATGACCAGCCAATGCGCCATCGGTATCGGCGCGGCAACCAGCGCGTCGGAGAGGTCGAATGCGGTATCCGTGGGTCCAGCCATGACGTCAGTACCCCAAGGGCGGCAGCGGCCGCTCGTCCGGTTCGGCGAGTTTCATCTCGCCCGTATTGTCGGTCTTGAGGTCCTGGTAGGCCCGATAGGTCAGAACAAGCAGAAAGGCGAAGAACGAAAAGGAGATCACGATCGCCGTCAGGATCAATGCCTGCGGCAACGGATTGGCGGCGGCATTGTCGAGTCCGCTCGCCCCCTGCTGTATGATGGGCGGCACTTCGGGCGTGACGCGACCGGCGGTGAACAGCAGCAGGTTGACGGCATTGCCGAGGATCGCGACGCCGAGCATGATGCGGATCGAATATCGCGACAGCATCAGATAGATGGCGGCCGAGAAGAAGAGGCCGACGACGATGGCAAAAACTGCCTCCATCACTCCACCTCCCGTTCTTCGAGCGCAAGCGCAATCGAAGTGATGGCACCGACGACGACGAGATAGACACCGATATCGAAGAGCATGACCGTGGAGAGCGGCACTTCGATGCCGAACAGATGCGGGTAGATCCATAGCCCGGTCATGAACGGCACGCCCGAAAAGACGGACGCGGCACCCGCGATGGTCGCCGCGAACAGGCCGAATCCGGCAATCGCCAGCGGATGAAAGACGATGGCACGCCGGACCGCCGTCACACCGCAGGCAATGCCATAGATCGCAAGTGCCGAGGCTGCGATCAGGCCGCCTATAAAGCCGCCGCCGGGCTCGTTATGGCCACGCAGCAGCACGAAGACGGAGAAGAGCAGCATCAGGGCCGTCAGAAACGGCGCGGCGGTGCGGAAGATCAGCGTATTCATGAGCGCTTTGCCTCCATTCTGTCGCCAATATCCGGCTTTTCCTCAAGATCGGGGTCGTTGGCCGCAAGCTTGCGCTCGCCGCCGGCGCGAATACGGATCAACGCCAGGATCGCGAGACCGGTCATGGCGACGACGGCGATCTCGCCGAGCGTGTCCGTGCCGCGGAAGTCGACGATGACGACGTTGACCACATTGTCGCCATGCGCGATCAGCTTCGAATATCGATTGAAAAAGGCCGTCAGCGTCAGGTCGAAAGGCGCCTGGGTCACCTTTATCAGGAGGAGCGCAAAGCCGATGCCGCAGGCGATCGCCAGCACGGCATGGGCGATTCTGGCGAGCGGCGGACGCCTGTCGGATGGCGAAAGGCGTAGGCGCGTCATGACAAGCGCCAGGATCACGACCGAAAGCGTCTCCACCATGAACTGCGTAAACGATAGATCCGGCGCGCCGAACAGCAGGAAGATGACGGCAACGGCAAAACCCTGGATGCCGAGAGAGACGATCGCCGTCAGCCGGTCTCGGGCGAAGACGACGGCGGCAACGCCGATGATGGCGATCAGGAAGATGGCCGCCTCATGCCATTGCAGGTTCGGCCAGACCGGCACGGCAGGCAGTTCACCGTGAACCACAGGGGGGATCAGCAGCATCACCGCCAAACAGAGGAAGGTGACGGTAACGTAGATTTCCAGCCGTCCGGGCTGCAGAAGACGCGACAGACCATGCGACAGCCGCACCAGCCCGGAAATGAACCCGTCGAAGCCCCGATCCGGCCCCGGGCCGAGGGCGCGCAGGACGACGGACATCAGGAAGCGGGCACGAGCAAGCTGCCAGTAGACGACGATGCCGATCAGCACGGTGACCAGCGAAAGCGTAAGGGGTACGCCGATGTGCGGGACCAGCGAGACCGATATCTTCAATCCTTTACCGCCGACGGCACTTGCCATCGGCGAGGATACATAATCATGCCACAGGCCCGAAAAGAGAGCGGCCAGAAGGCCCACAAGAGCGAGAGTAACCGGCCCGAGCCATAGCAGCGGCGGCGCCTCATGCGGGTGGCGCGGCGTCTCGACAAGTGACCCCATGAAGGGCTTCAGCGCCACGGCAAAGGCAATGGCGAACATCAGCGCATTGCCGGCAACGGCGACGATCGTCATGACGATCGCGGCCGGCGATGCCTGCGCCAGCGCGGCGTAAATCTCTTCCTTGGCAAGGAACCCAAAAGCGGGCGGAAGGCCGCCCATCGACACGGCAGCGAGCAGTGCCGCGGCAAAGGTCAGCGGCATGGCGGAGCGCAGTCCGCCCAAGCGGGTGATGTCCCGCGTTCCCGTCTCATGGTCGACGATGCCGGCGACCATGAACAGGGCGCCTTTGAACAGCGAATGCGCCGCCAGATAGAGAACGGCGGCTTCGACGGCATAGTCGGTGCCGAAACCTGTCAGCATCACCATCAGGCCAAGCGAGGAAATCGTCGTATAGGCAAGCTTCAGCTTCAGATCGGTCTGGCGGATCGCAAGCAGGGTGCCGACAAGCAAGGTCGCCGCACCGAAGACCGGCAGGACCGTCTGCCAGGCCATGGTTCCGCCCATGACCGGATTGAGCCGCATTAAAAGATAGACGCCGGCCTTCACCATGGTCGCGGAGTGCAGATAGGCCGAGACGGGCGTCGGCGCTTCCATGGCATTCGGCAGCCAGAAGTGAAAGGGAAATTGCGCCGATTTCGTGAAGGCGCCGCCGAGCACAAGAACGAGGGCCGCAAGATAGAGCGGGCTTAGGCGCAGGGCATCGCCGGATTTCAGGAGATCGGACATCGAGCCGATCCCAGTCACCTGCCAGATCAGCAGCAGCCCTGCCAGCAGCAGCAGACCGCCGCCGCCGGTCACGACAAGCGCCTGCAGCGCCGCCCGGCGCGACGCCTCCCGATGATGGTCGAAGCCGATCAGCAGGAAGGAGGTGATGGAGGTCAGTTCCCAAAAGACCAAGAGCGTCAGGAAGCTGTCCGAGACGACGAGGCCGAGCATCGAGCCCATGAAAAGGAAGATGAAGGAGAAGAAGCGTCCGAGATCGACATGGTCCTTCAGATAGCCGCCGGTATAAAGAACGATCAGCGTGCCGATGCCGGTAACAAGCAAAGCGAAGGTCAACGACAGGCCATCGATCAGCCAGGAAAATCTGAGATCGAGGCTTGGCGCCCAATCGAAGCCGCCGAGTTCGACGCGGCCGGACGAGACGACCGGCAGGAAGCCGGAAAAATGCAGAAAGGCAAGGGCGGGAACCACGGCCAGAGGCCAAGCCGCATGATGACCCAACCGCCGAACGGCAACCGGCGCGATCACTGCGCCAAGGAAGGGCAGGCATAGAGCCAGGAATGTCAGGCCCGCAGTGGCGGCGGCCATGCTCCCCCCCTTGGCGAACGTTCACGTGGGATCCGGCAAGGCCGGCGTTGACTTGAAGGGATAGGCGAAAGAGTTCATCGCCTCAAGTCCTGACGGGGGAAAACCGGATGTAAACCACTGAAATCGGCTCTTCATGCCGACGACCGCAAAAGTTGCAGGGAATCTCGGGCTGTCCGGGCTTCGCAATTTCCGCCTGGACGCCGCACCGCCGCAGATTACGCTGCCAATCCTGCATGGCTCGCAATGAAGCTGTAACGAATTAGCGCTAATATACGCAAGTTTCTTGAATCGCTCTGGAGTTTGCGCTGAAAAAATGCGCTAATCTTGATCGATTTTCAGACCTTGCCTCCCGGAAACCGCAATGCTCGCCCGCCTGATCGCTCTCCTGCTCCTTTCACCAGCCTCGGCCTTTGCCGCGGACTGGTGGTCCTATGACAATGCAGGTTTGGGCTATGCGATCGAGCTGCCGTCGGAATTCCATCTCGCGACCCCTTCCAACGATGCCGATCGGCTGTCGCTGTCGCCGGCGGACCGCTCCGCCTCACTGCAAGTCTTCGGCACAATGGTCGCCAATGGGGACTTTACGTCGGAAGCAAATGGGCGCGTGGCCCTTGCAAGGGACGAGGGCTGGAAGATTTCCTACTCCAAATCGAATTCACGCGGCATCAGCTTCTCCGGCACGAAGCAGGGGCGTATCGTCTATGTGCGTGGCGTCGCGCTCTGCAACGGAGCAGCCGCCTTCTTCCAGATGGACTATTCGAAGGCGGACATGCATCGCTACGACGCCGTCGTCATGCGTCTGGTGCGCAGCCTGCGCTCGACCAGGAAATGCACGCCGACGGCAGAGATCGTCAAAAGTTTTCCGGCGACAGGCTGAAGCAGGTCAGTACTGCCGAATAGTGGACGGCGGCGGCGGCAACGACGAAACCGTGCCAGATGGCATTCTGGAAACGCAGCTTTTCCCAGACATGGAAGATCACGCCGAGCGAATAGATCACGCCGCCGATGACGATGAGCAGCATCGAGGCAAACGGGATATGCATGGAGACCGGCTTGGCAACGAGGATGCCGCTCCAGCCCATTGCAAGATAAAGCAGGATCGCCAGCCGATCGAAGCGTCCCGGAAAAAGAACTTTCAGGACGATACCGAACGCCGCAAAGACCCAGACGGCGATCAGTACGCCAAGGAGCAGCGGATCTTGGGACCCGCGCTCCAGAAAAGGCGTATAGGTGGCGGCGATCAGGACATAGATGAAAGAGTGATCAAAGCGGCGAAGAAACCATTTCGTCCGGGATACGGGCCACAGATTGTAGGTGAAGGACATTCCAAGCGTCAGCACCAGACCGACGCCATAGATCCAGGCGGCAGCGATTTCGCCGTAGGAACTCCAGACCGTAGCATAGAAGATCAATACGGTGGCGCCGATCAGAGCGAAGACGACGCCGATGCCATTGACGATGCCGTCCGCAATGATCTCATATCGATCGTAAGCCCAGCGAATGCCTCGGTACTCGGTCATTTCATCCGCTTCCGTTTCAATCCGGGACCGATCCTTGCATTAGAAAGAGAAGGAGACAACTGCGCCAAACGAGCACAGCGATCAATCTTCGTAAATGGCCGCGTGCGCAGCCCGTCAACGAAAAGAGAACGCTCAATCCGCAATTTATGGTCTTCTGTGAACAATCGAAATCCGCCATATCATTTGCAAGTACGGCGGGCCGCGAGGATAACAAAGAGGCATATCAACCGGCGAAACCTCTCTCCCGCCATTGGCGGCCATAGCCGCCGACGCCGGTTGCCTTTTCAAGACCATCGAGGTTGAAACTGATCCCATGACCGAAACCGTCCCCTCCTACGCCCTGACTCGACCCGCCTATGTCGGTGGATCCCATCTCGTCGTTACCGACCTGCCGCTCGTGTCGCGCTTTTATCAGGACATGCTCGGCCTGAAGGTGATCGAGAAGACCGCGAGCGGCGAAGTTCTGGGTGTCGCCGGCCATCCCCTTCTGACGCTGACGACGGATCGGGCCGCAACGCGTGCGCCGAAGACGGCGGCCGGTCTTTTCCATACCGCCTTTCTGATGCCGAGCCGCATCGAACTTGCACGCTGGCTTCGCCACGCGGCCCACAACAACGTCGTGCTGGAAGGCGCCTCCGATCACATCGTCAGCGAAGCCATATATCTATCCGACCCGGAGGGTAACGGTATCGAGATCTATGCCGACCGGCCGCATGAGGAATGGACCTTCCACAGCGACGGCACAGTCGAAATGGCCACGCTCCGGCTCGATCTGCAGAAACTTTACGAAACTGCCCCGCAGGATCGCTGGGACGGCATGGCTGAAGGGTCGGCCATCGGCCATATCCACCTGCAGGTCGGCGATGTCGCCGAAGCGAACGCCTTCTATCGCGACGTGCTCGGCATGAAGGTCATGGCGGCGCGCTATCCCGGCGCCACTTTCCTTGCGACCGGCGGCTATCACCATCATCTCGGAGCCAATACCTGGAACAGCCGCGGCGCCGGGATGCGCACCGAGCATATGACCGGCCTTTCCGACTATACGCTGCGTTTCAACGACAAGGCGGCCCTGGACAAGGCCGTTGCCGCCCTGGAACAGCACGAAGTCAAGACGGAAAAGCGCGACGGCGGCGTATCGCTGCGCGACCCTTGGGGCATCGGGCTCAACCTGGTCGCCTGACGCCGGCATCGAATATCCTCCCCAAAATGGCCCGTTGCGGAACCGCGACGGGTCTTTCGCGTTGAAGTGGTGAGGCGATCCTGCCTTGGGGAACTTTCCGGGGATGGAATTCGACAAAATCGCCGCCACCCGATCGAATGCAGCAACCGCATCGCCGGACGCCGGCCCGGGCATCAATCACGATACGTCCAGCGCACATGAAGATGCTGACATTTTCGATGTCGCCGACGAGCACCAACGAGATAAGCTCGATGTCGCGGCCTCCTGGGCCACGATCGGCATTTTTCTCATGCTGGCCTTGGCCGCCGTCTACACGATGTCGCTGATCCTCATTCCGGTGACGCTCGCCGTCGTTGTCGGCATGATCCTTGGGCTTGCGGCGGAGAAGCTCAGCAAGCTCGGCGTGCCCCGCGTCCTGAATGCCGTCATTCTTTCATCCGCCGTCGCGCTGGTGATCTTCCTCATCATCAACGCGCTTGCCGGCCCCGTCGCCAAGCTCGCCCAGCAAGCCCCTGATTTCTTCCAGCGCACCTCCGATCGGTTAATGCCCTATCTCGACCGGTTCAAATGGCTGCATATTTCGTCCGAAACATTTCAGGGCAGCCCGATCTCGATCAGCACCGTGCTCGAAAACAGCGGCAATGTGCTGCATGTCGTGTCCACAAGCCTCACGCCCGCTATCGTCCAAATCTTGATTTTCTTTGCTGCCTTGCTCCTGTTTCTCGCCGGCAGGGTGAGCTTGCGCAAGACGATCATCATGACCTTTTCCACGAGAGCATCTCGCTTGGCTGCGATCCGCATCATCAACGCCGTGGAGCGGGTGCTGGGCTTTTACTTCGCGACCGCCTCGTTGATCTATGTCGGAATAGGCGTGGCAATGACTGTAATCGCCTATGTCGGCGGCATGAGCCTGCCGATTCTCTGGGGCGTTTTCGCCTTCGTATCCAGCTTCATTCCGTTTCTTGGCGTCACGACCATGACGCTCTCGCTTGCAATCGCGGGCATCGTCACACATTCGGACATCATTTTCGGTCTGGCGCCGGCCATAGCCTTCTTCGGGGTGCATATGGCCGTGGAAAACCTCGTCTTTCCCGCAATCATGGGGCGCCAGTTGGAACTCAATCCCTTTATCGTCTTTCTGGCCATCATCTTCTGGACATGGATGTGGGGCGCCGTCGGCGCCATGCTCGCTCTGCCGCTGTCGCTGATCGTCATGACGGTCATCGACGAGCTTTTCATCGAGGAAAAAGCGCAGCCGCAATTGCCGGGCTAGAGGAATGCTCGGGCCGATCCGACAATCAGTTCGTCGTGCCGCCATCACCGTTTTCGGGTATATCCTGCAGGCGAACGAACTGCACACCCTTTGCCTTCATGGCAAGAATGCCGGCCGCAACCCCCTCGCCCGCGGCATGGGTCGGCTGGTTGATGTGGGAAATGATGACATCGCCGTCCTTGGCGGAGGCATATTGCTTTTCCACCGTCCTGGCCGGCAGCAGCGAGCCGCTGTCGCCATTTACCGAATAGCCGGCGATCCGGTAGCCCATGCCGCGGATCTGGGCGATGGCCGAGGGGCTGTACCTTGCAGTCGCGCCGCGGAACCAGCGCGGCTGCGGAATGCCGGCTGCGATCATCGCATCGGCGCCACCCTGAACTTCCTGAGCCACGGCCTGTGGCGAACCGGCAGCGGCAATGCCGTAGACCTTGGTCGGGACGTCGACTGCGGGGATATGGTTCTGCCCATGGTTCTCCAACTCGAAAAGATCGGGATGGGCAAGGAAAACCTTCAATGCATCCGGATTGGTGCGCAGCCAGCGCGCGGTGACGAAGATCGTCGCCGGAATGCGCTGATCGACAAGCGTGCTCAGGATACGCGGATCGGTCTTGCCCATGCAGGCATCGAAGGTAAGCGCGATACGGGGCGCTCCCTTGCGCGCGCGATCGACGTGCAGACGCGGCTCGAGGAGCTTGACGGCCGATGCCGGCGCTTTCGGCGGCAGTTGCGGCCAACCTGCGGGCGGCTGCTCCGGCTGGGCGGCAAAGGCTGCGCTTGCGGCAAGCAGGATCATGGATGTCAGCAACAGGCGTTTCATCGGGCGGCCACCGGATCGATCGAGCAAATGAAATCTGGCGGTAGGAGACGTTGCCATCCGAACCGCAATGCCCGCCATCATCCGGCAACACGCCGGAAATATGGCGGACCAGCGGCAGCATGCCATTTCGCATCACAAATGCATCAGGCATTTAAGCTGCAAAGTGCAGGCTTCAACCCGGTCGTGTCTGTGCTACGATTGATATGAGATTGGCATGACCCTATCTGCGTATTTTTCCGTGCTCCCGAAGAGAGACATGTATGAGTCGCGATCCCTATGAAGTTTTGGGTGTGAAGCGAGACGCCCCGCAAAAGGACATTCAAGGCGCCTATCGCAAGCTTGCCAAGAAGCTGCATCCCGACCTCAATCCTGGCGACAAGCAGGCGGAGGACAAATTCAAGGAGGTCTCGGCAGCCTACGGCATTCTCGGCGACGAGGAGAAGCGTGCGCGGTTCGACCGCGGCGAAATCGACAACAGCGGTGCGGAACAAGCGCCGCGCAACTACTACCGCGATTACGCGGCACGGGAAGGCCAGCGCGGCCCCTATCAGAACACCGGAGGCTTTGCCGACTTCGGCGATGCCGACGACATATTTTCCAGCTTCTTCTCGCGCCGCAGCCGAGGCCAATCGCAAATGCAGGGTCAAGACCGTCACTATACGATGGAGGTCGATTTTCTCGACGCCATCAACGGCGCAAAGAAGCAGATCAGCTTGCCGGACGGGCCGGCGCTGGACGTTCAAATCCCGCCTGGTACGCGCGACGGGCAGACGCTTCGTCTGAAGGGCAAGGGTGATCCGGGCTTCAACGGCGGCAAGCCCGGAGACGCGCTGATTGCGGTGCATGTCCGCCCGCACCGTTTCTATACCCGCGACGGCGACGACATCCGGATGGAATTGCCGATTTCGCTGAGCGAGGCAGTGCTCGGCGGCAAGATTCGCGTTCCGACACCGTCTGGTGCCGTAACCGTGACGCTGCCGCCGAACTCGAATACGGGCAAGGTGCTGCGTTTGAAGGGCAAGGGCGCCCCGGTGCGCGGCGGGGACACCGGCGATGCCTATGTCTCGCTGAAGATCGTCCTTCCAGATGCCCCGGACGCCGAGCTGACACGCTTCGTTTCCGAATGGGAGGCAGGCAAGGCGCAAGATCCCAGAACGACCATGGGAGGATAAGCGATGAACGAGAGCGAGTTTCGACTGCACCTCCGGATCGAAACCACGGTCCTGGAGGTCTGGATATCGCAGGGCTGGGTCGTGCCCGAAATCACCGATCAGGGGCGGAACTTCCGCGAGGCCGATATCGCGCGCGGCCAGCTCATTCTCGATCTGAGCAGAGCGATGGGCGTCAACGAACCTGGCGTCGATGTCGTCATGGATCTGGTGGATCAGCTTCATAGCCTCAGAGCGACGCTGCGCGACCTGACGGATGCGGTGTGCCGGCAGCCGTCCGATGTGCAGAACCACATCCTGTCGGAGCTGACCCGCATTGAATCGCTGAGACGGCGATAAGGCGGGGACCATCTTGGGATAGAATGTAGCCGCCTTGAAATCGTGTCGAGGCGGCTCTAAGCCCTCAATCGTAGAGATAATGCTCCTGCCAGGCGTCGCGCGGCACCTTGTCGCCGATCTGATAGCTCAGATCGCGGACATGGATGTGCTTGGGGCCAGTAATGCAGCTGTAGGAGAGATGATACCAATCGCCCTTGCTGCGAAAGACGGCACCGGGCGCATTCATCGCGTCCGGCTTCATATCCGGATCGCCGAATGTGTAGGCAATCACCTTGTCGGGCCTGAAACCCGTCTTGTCCGCACCGATCCGCTTCATGGCCTCCGCATCGCATGCCTGCTCCATTCGCTCCGAAGGATCGAGCTTCTCCAACTGCTTCTTCATGGCCGGATCGACGGCCAAGGCGGAGGTAGCGATACAAGCCAATGGAATCAGGATGGCGAAGAGTTTCAGCATGAAGACCGGTCCCTTGCATTGTTTTGGATTTGAGTGCGTTCGCTCCATCGTGGAAGGTCTTGACCGCCTTCATGTCGACGCACTGTATGCCGACTTCGGTAAAGAATGTGGTCTCATCAAGGCAGCCCCCCAATCCGGTCTCCCGCAAGCTGCCTGTTCGGATGAAGCTACCGTTCGCTGCTTGCATGAAACTTGAGGAACGGACTTGCCGCTTGAACGTCGCCCCGCTGCCCTCTATTTCTCTCTTCACTTCACATCCGACTTTCACATCACAGAAAGCGCCCCTCGTGTCAGTTTTCAAGAATCTCCCCACCCCGCCTGCCGCTCCGAAAAAACCATTCACGGATACACGCCACGGCATTACTCGCACCGACGACTATGCCTGGCTGCGGGCCGACAACTGGCAGGCGATGTTCAAGGACCCCTCGATCCTGGCGCCGGAAATCCGGTCGCATCTGGAAGCCGAGAATGCCTACATGAACGCTGCGATGGCGGACACGAAGGAGCTGCAGAAGGTTCTCTTCGGCGAGATGAAGGGCCGCATCAAGGAAGACGACAGTTCGATACCGATGAAGGACGGTCCCTATGCCTATGGCACGTTGTTCGTCACCGGTGGCGAGCAGCCCCATTTTTTCCGCGAGCCGCGCAATGGAGGCGAGCGCAAGCTGCTTCTGAACGGCGACAGGGAAAACGAAGGAAAATCCTATTTCCGCCTTTCCGGCCTCGACCACTCCTCTGATCACAGCCACGGCATCTGGGGCTATGACGACAAGGGTTCTGAATATTTCACGCTGAAGATCCGGAATTTCGAGACCGGCGAAGATCTGCCCGACGTGATCGAGAATACCGGCGGCGATGCCGTATGGGCGCCCGACGGCAAGAGCTTCTTCTACACGCTGCAGGACGAAAACCACCGCCCCTCGAAGATCTTCCATCACATCATCGGCACGCCGCAGTCGGACGACCGGCTCGTCTATGAGGAAGAGGACCCCGGCTTCTTCATGGGCGTCGGCGGTTCGCTGCTCGACGATTACATTTTTATCGACATCCACGATCACGAGACCAGCGAATACCGCATCATCCCGACCTCGGATCTCACCGCCGAGCCCAAGATCGTTGCCGAGCGCGAGACGGAAATCGAATATGAGATCACCGAGGGCGGCGACGTCTTCTACATTCTCACCAACGACGGCGATGCCAAGGACTTCAAGATCATGGAGGCGCCGGCGGAGAATCCGGGCAAGCAAAACTGGCGTGAAGTCGTACCTCACAAGCCGGGCACGCTGATCCTCAGCCATCTCGCCTATGCCCGCCATCTCCTCTGGCTGGAACGCAAGGACGGCCTGCCGCGCATTGTCATCCGCGACCGCCGCACCGGCGAGGAGCACGCAATCGCCTTCGAAGAGGAGGCCTATGCGCTTGGCCTGCAAGGGGCTGCCGAATACGACACGGATGTCATCCGCTTCTCCTATTCCTCGATGACGACACCGAGCCAGCTCTACGACTACAATATGGTGACGCGCGAGCGCACCCTCTTGAAGACGCAGGAAGTGCCTTCCGGCCATAATGCGTCGGACTATGTGACGCGCCGTGTCTTCGCACCCGCATGGGATGGCGAGACCGTGCCGGTGACACTGCTTTATCGCAAGGACACGCCCCTCGACGGCTCGGCCCCCTGCCTGCTCTATGGTTATGGCGCCTACGGCGTTACCATCCCCGCCGGCTTCAACACCAATTGCCTGTCGCTCGCCGATCGCGGCTTCGTCTATGCCATCGCCCATATCCGCGGCGGCAAGGAGAAGGGTTTTGCCTGGTACGAAGACGGCAAAATGGAGAAGAAGACCAATACCTTCAAGGACTTCATCGCTGCAGCCGACTATTTGAATCAGGAGAAGTTCACCTCCTACGCGAAGATCATCGCCGAGGGCGGATCGGCCGGCGGTATGCTCATGGGTGCCGTCGCCAACATGGCGCCGGAGAAATTCGCCGGCATCATTGCTGCCGTACCCTTCGTCGATGTGCTCAACACCATGCTCGACGACACTCTGCCGCTGACACCGCCGGAATGGCCGGAATGGGGCAATCCGATCGAGAGCAGGCAAGAGTACGAGCAGATCGCCGCCTATAGTCCCTACGACAATGTCGGCGAGAACCCCTACCCGCCGATTCTCGCGCTCGGCGGCCTCACCGACCCGCGCGTCACCTATTGGGAACCGGCAAAGTGGGTCGCCAAGCTGCGCGACAAGACGACGAGCGACGCGCCCATCCTGCTGAAGACGAACATGGATGCCGGCCATGGCGGCGCCTCGGGCCGCTTCCAGCGACTGGAGGAAGTGGCGTTCGAATACGCCTTCGCCGTCAAGGTCGCCGGGAAGATGTAGGCCGAACGACGGGAGGAAACCATGACCGTCTTTGTCGCCCTGCTCCGTGCCGTCAATGTCGGCGGCACCGGCATGCTGTCCATGGCCGATCTCAAGGCATTGTGCGAAGAGATCGGCTTTCAGGATGTGCGCACCTATATCCAGAGCGGCAATGTGGTCTTCCGCGCGGAAGCGGAGGAGGCGGCGGTGCAAGCTCAACTTGAAAAGGCGCTGGCGGCCAAGATGGGCAAGTCTTCGGGCGTGATCCTGCGCAGCCGCGAGGCTCTGGAAAGGGCGGCGGAACATTCGCCCTTCCCGCATGCCAAGCCAAACTACCTGCTGGTCACCTTCTTGCAGGACGAGCCACCGGACGATGCGGCCACCAAGCTCGTCGCACCGGGCGGCGAAGAGGTGCATATCGCCGGCAGGGAGATCTACGTGCATTATCCCGATGGCTCGGGCCGCTCGAAGCTGAAGCTGCCGGCCTTGAAGGTGGGCACGTCTAGAAATCTCAATACGGTGCGCAAGCTTGCGGAGATGGCGCGGGAGCTGGAAAACGACTAGGG
Source organism: Rhizobium sp. UFLA01-1127 (assembly GCF_059803845.1). NCBI lineage: Bacteria > Pseudomonadati > Pseudomonadota > Alphaproteobacteria > Hyphomicrobiales > Rhizobiaceae > Rhizobium > Rhizobium sp. UFLA01-1127. The sequence continues at coordinate 26,004 of NZ_JAUQTZ010000075.1, forward strand.
ACGTGCCGCAAGCGTTGCGTAGTCTCTGCTTCCGAAGAAGATGTTGGTAATGCGCACGCGCTCCTCTTCAACCCCATAGAGAATGACGACGCTGCGCTCGAAGACAGCCATTCTTATTCCTGCGCCGAGATCAGGGCGAGCAACGCCACCGAGGGGCGCATCGCCGATTTTTGCACATCTGTTCCGGATGCGCTTGATATAGGCGAGCGCTGTATCCCTGCTTTTGGTCCAGCACGTAGCCGAATATCGACTGAAGATCGGCTTTAGCCGTTTCGCGAAATACAACGGAATATCGCTTCATACGGTTACTGTTTTTCCGCAGCCAGCGTCTCGATCCAGCTATCGATGTCTTGCATGCTTAGATCTGGCCTGGGATCATCGAGCGATGTTTTTACTCTCTGTCTGATCGCTGCGATCCGCTGCTGATATTCCTCTTCTTCCCGCAGCCAGACCCGGACTGCCGCCCGTAACACCTCGCTCGTAGAGGCATAGCTGCCCGCATCGACGCGAGCCTTGATCGCAGCCACCATTTCGCTGGGGAGCGAAATGCTCAGTTTCTCGTTCATCGCAAAGCCCTCACATCTGGTAGGATAAAGTAGGATGATTTCCTACCTGGAGCAAGCGCCTTGCGCCACCTCCTGGTCGGCCCTACCTTAGGAGCATGAGCTCTCCTCTTCACGATGACACCGCGCTTCGAGCGCCGCCGATCGCCTTCGACAACAGCTACGTGCGCCTGCCGCCGCAGTTCTTTGCTGACCAAGCGCCGACGCCGGTTGCCGCGCCACAGCTGATCAAGTTCAACGAGGTGCTGGCGCGGGAGCTGAGGCTGGATGTGGAGATGCTGAAGCAAAATGCGGCGGCGATCTTTTCCGGTAACGAGCTGCTGCCGGGATCGCAGCCGATCGCCATGGCCTATGCCGGCCACCAGTTCGGCAATTTCGTTCCGCAGCTCGGCGATGGCCGCGCGATCCTGCTTGGCGAGGTGAAGGATCGCAACGGCGGGCGCCGGGACATCCAGCTCAAGGGTCCGGGACCGACGCCCTTTTCCCGCCGCGGCGACGGCCGCGCAGCACTCGGCCCCGTTCTACGCGAATATATCGTCAGCGAGGCCATGCATGCGCTTGGCATTCCGACGACGCGGGCGCTTGCTGCCGTGATATCAGGAGAACCTGTTTATCGCGAGGAAGTGCTGCCGGGCGCGGTGTTTACTCGGGTGGCGGCGAGCCATATCCGCGTCGGCACCTTCCAGTTCTTTGCGGCGCGGGGCGATACGGAGAGCGTGCGGACCCTGGCGGATCATGTCATTGCCCGGCACTATCCCGAAATCAGAGACCGCAAGAACCCTTATCTTGCACTGCTCGAAGCCGTGGCCGATCGGCAAGCTTCATTGATCGCGCGATGGCTGCATGTCGGCTTCATTCATGGCGTGATGAACACCGACAATATGACTGTATCGGGTGAGACGATCGATTTCGGTCCCTGCGCCTTCATGGATGCCTACGATCCGGCGACCGTGTTCTCGTCCATCGACCGTAATGGCCGCTATGCCTATGCCAATCAGCCCGCCATCGGCCAATGGAATCTGGCGCGCCTCGGCGAAACACTGATACCGCTGATCGACCCCTCCGTCGACACGGCGATCGAGATGGCGAATGTCGTCATCAAAGCCTATGGCGAGCGTTTCCAGTCCTATTGGCTTGCCGGCATGCGCGCCAAGATCGGTCTTGCGAGCGAAGAGGAAGGCGATCTGGACCTGATCCAGTCGCTATTGGCGACGCTGCAGCAGCAGGGCGCTGATTTCACCCTCACCTTCCGCCGGCTTGCGGCACTCGCCGCGGACGAGGACGTGACCGATTTTGCCGCCGCATTCAACGATCCACAAGCCGTTGCGCCCTGGCTGGAACGCTGGCGTGAACGGCTTGCTCGCGATTTGCAGACCCAGTCGGCACGCGCAGCAGCGATGCGCAAGGTCAATCCGGCCTTCATCCCCCGCAATCACCGAATCGAGCAAGCCATCCAAGCTGCCGTGGAAGATGCTGATTTCTCGTTGTTTGAGGCCCTGCTGAAGGTGCTTGCGACCCCTTACGAGGATCAGCCTGCTTTTGCGCCTTATGCCGAGCCGCCATTGCCGGCGGAGCGGGTGCTTCAAACCTTCTGCGGCACCTGACGAGGCTTGAGCGCACAAGCCCCGGACAGGCTTTCGGAGTCATCGTCATCTCGACCCGTAGGGAGATATGACGATGAAGGTGCATCACGGTACGCGGAATTATTTCAGCACGCCGATCCGCAGCCAGCAGAGCAGCGACGGCGACGACAGCACGCCTTTCTCGCTGCCGGACGATGGAAGTGGCCAGCAGGACGATTCGCAGGGACCGTCCATTTCGTCCGGTGGCGTCCCCTCCTCCATTTCATCCGGCTTCTGGCTTAGCCAGTTCGGCGAAGCATCCTCTTCGACTTCGAGCTCCACCGATGACCAGTCAGGCTCAAGCGCTTCCGGTAGCAGCTTGGCTGGGTCAAGCGGGCAATCCGATCAGGATCTTCTCGACGAGTTTGCCAAATGGGCAAATATGACGCCGGCGCAGAAAATCCGCGAACAATACCTCGATGCGCACGGCCTGACGGAAGATTCCTTTAAGTCATTGTCGGCTGACGACCAGAAGGCGATCAACGACCAGATCGCCAGCGAGATCAAGCAAAAGCTCGGTGCCGGCAACGCCGATGGTGATGGCGACCAGGAAACGGACAGCGCGGCCTCGGCACTATCCCTGGTCTAGCGCGTGTCGCAGCTTTGATCTTACGCATGTCACGCAACATGCCTTGGGCAAATTGCCAGACTACATGAAGACGATACGATCCTGATTCACATCATGATCGTATCGTCTTGTTTTTATTGACTATATTCCACTATTGCCCAACCATGCCAACGACGATCTTGCCGATCTCGGCAAAGACCGTCTCGACATCCTTCGCAGGCGCGGTTGCATCGGCAACAAACGTCGTGACCAGAACGGGGCCGCGGTCCGGCGGCCAGATCACGGCGATATCGGCGTAGGAGCCATTGTTGCCCGTACCGGTCTTGTCGCCGGTCTTCCATTCCTTCGGCAGGCCGGCGCGCAGCCGATTATTGCCCGTGGTATTGGCAACCAGCCAGTTGACCAACTGATCCCTGGATGTTTCCGAGAGCGTATTGCCGAGCGTCAGAAGCCCGATGCTGTCAAGCATCGCATCGGGGGTCGTCGTGTCGCGAGGGTCGTCCTTGGCGGCCTGGTTGACATCCGGCTCGTTGCGATCGAGGCGGGTCTCGGTGTCGCCCGTCGTGCGCAGCCAAGAGGTCAGTGCAGCAGGCCCGCCGAAGCTTTCGAGGAGAAGATTTCCGGCCGTATTGTCGCTCAGCGTGATCGCGGCGCCGCAGAGTTCCCCGACGGTCATACCATCGGTATCGGCGTGTTTTTCGGTCGCCGGTGAATAGGTGACGACCTTGTCCTTGCCATAAGTGACGCGGCGGTCGAGCTTTTCCATGCCCTGATCGACGCGCGCCAGCACGAAGCCGACGGCAAGCGCCTTATAGGTGCTGCACAAGGGAAAGTGCTCCTCCTGGCGATGGCCGAGGGAAATGTTGGTTTCGGTGTCGAGCACGGAGACGCCGAGCCGGCCGCCGGTCTTCTTTTCCAGATCGGCGAGCTGCTTGTCGACATCATCGGACAGCTGCGAATTGTCCTGCGATGCGCCTTCCGTTCCTTGGCCGCCAGCGTCGGGCGCTGCCGAATTATCC
>NZ_JAUQTZ010000076.1:0-29235 GCF_059803845.1 Rhizobium sp. UFLA01-1127
CCAAGGAGTCTGGCCGGCTTTCTGGCTGCTGCCCGAGGATGGCTCCTGGCCGCCGGAACTCGACGTGGTGGAGATGCGCGGGCAAGATCCGACCACCGTCAATGTTACGGTGCATTCGAACGCCACCGGCGAGCATACGAAGACGTCCATTCCTGTCCAAGTGCCCAGTACCGACGGCTTCCACAACTACGGCGTACTCTGGGACAAGGATCAGATCGTCTGGTATTTCGACGATGTTGCCGTTGCCCATGCCGATACGCCCGCCGACATGCACGGCCCGATGTACATGCTGGTCGATCTCGCCGTCGGCGGCGTGGCGGGCACGCCGACGGACGGATTGCCGAACGGATCGGAGATGAAAATCGACTATATCAAGGCCTATTCCCTGGACGATCACGCCGCCCAGCTCGCCGCTTCGTCCCAATCCACGCATACGACGGATTGGCATATCTGACTAAGGAAGCACACTTGAACCGAAACAGGCGCTTCGAACGGAATCCTTCCGAGGCGCATATGCCGTGTCTGATCTTCAAAGCCGGCAGAGGCGCGCGCCTGTTCCGCAGCAGCATCGCAATCGACGCGGGGGGCGTGATCTTTTCAGAGTCGTTCTGTGCACTTCAAGCTTGTGTTTCTCGCATGCCGTTATCGCAAAACCGCCGCATATTCTTGCGTGCCACGCTTTACTTCTCCCTGAACGCCCGCCTGATCTGGTCGGTCATCGGCTTCGTCAGATAGGCAAGGACGCTTCTCTCTCCCGTCTGCAGGAAGGCTTCCACAGGCATGCCGGGCAGCGGCGTAAGCTGCCCCAGCCGCTCCCATTCCGGCTTCGCCACCTTTGCCCGCACGACATAGTAGCTCTGGCCCGAGCGTTGGTCAGTCGCAAGATCCGCCGAGATGGTATCGACATGCCCGTTCAATTCCGGCGTGATCCGCTGATTGAAAGCGGGAAAGCGCAAGGATACCGCCTGTCCCACGGTAATCTGATCGATATCCTGCGGCGCAAGTTTCAGCTCGGCGACCAGCGCGTCCTTGTCCGGGACGATCTGCAGGATCGCCTCTGCCGGTGAGATGACGGCCCCTTCGGCATGGATGCTCAGCTGGTCGACAATACCTGCCTGAGGCGCCTTGATGTCGATCCGTTTCAAATCGTCCTCGGCCGCGATCAGGCGCTCGGAAAATTGGCCGCTATCGCTCTCGGCCTGCCGCAGCTGATCGGAGACCTCCGAACTATGATCGGCATCGATCTGCAGGATCTGCAGCTCGGTTTCGGCGATCTTGCCGCGGGTCTGTGCGATGGACGAGACGAGGTTGCCGAGATCGCCGGTCAGCGAGGCGCTTTCCCGCTGCAGCGAGTAGACTTTCGTCGCCGAAATGATGCCCTGATCGAGCAGGCCTTCCAGGCTGCCAAGCTCCTTGGCGATCAGTGCGATCTCGCGCCGCTTGCCCTCTTCCTGCGCAACAAGACCTTCTATCTCCTGATGGAGCTGCTGAACGCGCTCATGAAGCTGCGACTTCTGCCCGTCGCGCGATGCCTGACGATCGCGAAAGAGCCGCCGCTCACCTGCCAGAATGGAAGCCACATCCGCATTTCCGGCGGACGAAAGCAGATCGGCCGGGAAGGCAATATCCTGACTGCCGTCGCGTTCGGCTGCCAGACGCGCCGTGCGTGCGGAAAGTTCGTTGAGCCGCTTGCGGACGATGGCGAGATTGGCTCTGGTCTGTGTGTCGTCTAGCCGGACGAGCACCTGACCAGCCGCGACATGATCGCCGTTCTTGACCAGGATCGTCCGGGCGATCCCGCCCTTCAGGTGCTTCACAGGCTTCACATAGCTGTCCACGACGAGCGTACCCGGAGCAATTACAGCGCCGGCAATCCTGGTTGCAGTCGCAAGACCGCCCATGACGCCGAACAATAGAAGAATGGCCGCGATCACCAGCAGCGACAAGTGGCGGATCGTCCGTTCGGTCGATGGCGAAGCCTTCCTGTTCATCCGTGCGTCTCTCCGCCGGCAACGGCCAGATGGGCCGCTCCGACCTGCTTCGGCGACGGGCCGAGGATGTCTTTCTTTGGTCCGAATGCCTGGACCTGGCCACCGGCAACGATCATGACCGTATCGGCAGCGGCAAGAGCACTCGGCCGGTGGGCGATGACGATCGCGATACCGCCGCGCTCGCGCACGCCGGCAAGTGCGGCCGTCAAGGCTGCTTCTCCCTCCGCATCCAGGTTGGAATTCGGCTCGTCCAGAACGACCAGAAACGGATCGTCGTAAAGCGCTCTCGCCAAGGCGATGCGCTGCCTCTGGCCGGCCGAAAGACGCGATCCCCCTTCGCCGATCTTCGTATCGAAACCGTCGGAGAGCTTGACGATCATGTCGTAAACACCTGCCGCCTTCGCCGCCGCGATGACCGGGTCGGTTCGCATGTCCGCAGCAAACCGCGAAATATTCTCGGCAATCGAGCCGTCGAAGAGGTCCACATCCTGTGGCAGATAGCCGACATGCCGCCCCAGTTCGTCCGTATTCCATTGCGACAGAGCCGCTCGATCGAGCCTCACCGTGCCGATGGCGGCCGGCCACAGCCCGGCAATCGCGCGGGCGAGCGACGATTTGCCCGATGCGCTCGGACCGATGATACCGAGCACCGTCCCCGCCGCTATCCTGAACGAGACATTGCGCAGGATAAGCTCCCGGCCACCCGGAGACGCAACGCTGATATTCTCGACGCTGAGCTCCCGTAACGGCGGTGGCAATGCGAATGGCTGCTGTTCGGGCGGCGCAGCATCGAGAAGCTTGGCAAGCCGCGTCCAGCCTTGGCGAGCGGCAACAAAGCCCTTCCATTGGGCAATTGCAAGCTCGACGGGCGCCAGTGCCCGTGTCAGGAGGATCGAGCTGGCGATGATGATACCTCCGGTCGCTTCCTGGCGAATGACGAGGATCGCGCCGACAGCGAGAACTCCGGACTGGAGCATCATACGCGCGATCTTCGCAGCAATGGTCAATGCTCCAACGACGGTGCTCGCCGTCAGCTGATGGCTGAGATAATCATCATTCATTGCTGCCCATTTCTCGATAAGCCTGCCGGAAAACCCCATGGCGACGGCAGCCTCCCAGTTCCGCCGCGCAGCCTGGGCAAAACCGAGACGCGCCGCCGAGGATTTGGCCGCCTCAAGGGCCGGTCGACGCGACAGCATCTCGGCAGCCACGGTAATGCTGACGAGCAACAAGGCGCCGCACAAAGCAGTGAAGCCGATCCAGAAGTGGAACAGAAAGCAAAGGAGCAGATAGAACGGCACCCAGGGCAGATCGAACGGCGCGGTCGAACCGCTGCCGGAGAGGAAAGAGCGGATCTGCTCGAGATCACGAACGGATTGCAGGCCATCGTCCGATGTCTGCTTTTTGGTCGGCAGGAACAGAAGTGCGCCAAAGACTTTCCTGTTCAGCCGCTGGTCGAGCGACATGCCGATGCGGACAAGCAGCATGGAACGCAGGAATTCGAGTACGCCCTGAAACAGATAAAGGGTTACGACAATGATGACGAGACCAGACAATGTCGGCAGGCTATGGCTCGGAATGACCCGATCATAGACCTGAAGCATGAAGAAGGAACCCGTCAGTGCCAGCACATTGATGGCCGCACTCGCCAGAGCGATGCCGATGAAGGCTTTGCGAAGCGCCGACAGCATCAGCACGATAAATGTCTGCGGCGGGTCTTTCGGGACGGCAAGCACCTCGCTTCGATCCTCAACATTGGCCGTCGCGTACGGCAGGGGTTTACATGACGCTCCCGGCGCCACCTCCCGCTCGGCGCCAGGAACCAGCAAAGCGATAGTCGATGGCCAGGGCCATCACTATCATCCTTGCCTGACCTTCGGTGATCCCACGCAATTTAGGAGGTCGAAATCTGCCTGGAATGCGATTTCGGTGAATCCAATCTTGCCATAGAATACCTTGTCCATTTGCAGGACAATTGCGCCATGAAATGGGGCAGCAGCCAGTTCCGGCAAGATGCATTGCCCATCATATCGACGTATGCAGGCGGTATCTCGCCGCCCGCATAGTTTGCTCAGTCGAATTTCTCGGTGGTATCCGCCTTGCCCTTCACCCAATAGCCGGACGCCTTGATCCAGCTCAGCGGATAGCTTCGTTCTTCGACGAGATAGGAACGCAAGGCGCGCATGACGGAAGCTTCCGCAGCAATCCAGACGAAGGTGCCTAGCAGCAGATCGACCGACTGCAGGACATTCATCAGCGCAGATGCGTCCGTTGCTTGCGAAAGGGGCCGATATGCCCAATGCATGTCGAGCTTCGCCTCGGTTTGAAACGCCTGGCGTTCGGCGGCATCTGCAACCGCAGCAATCGCCGTGATATTCATGCCCGCACCCGCCTCTTCGATGCGGCGGCCGATGGCTGGCAGCGCCGTTTCATCGCCGATCAGCAGCCAGTTCTCGATGTCGGAGGAGATAACGGCAGAGCCGCGAGGACCGCCAATCTCCAGCCTGTCGCCGACGGCAGCGTCAAGCGCCCATTGGGTAGCAGGTCCGGCCTCATGGATGGCGAAGTCGAGAACCAGCGTCCGGGCATCGGTATCGTAGCGCCGAGGCGTATAGTCGCGCCGCTCCATCTCCTCCCCGGCACCCGGAACCAGAACCTTGATGTGGTCGTCAGGCGCGAGGCTGACGAAATCGGAGAGATCGTCGCCTGACAATTGCATGCGCAGCATGCCGGGCGTGATCCTCTCGATCGCCGTCACCGTCAGCGAACGGCGCTTCAACTCATGGCGGACGCGTTCGATCCTGGAAGCGGAAACAGCTGAATTGGAAGTCTGGGGAGTGTCCATTTGTGTCCTTTCGAGGCGCTTCGACCTTCGATCCGCAGGACACAGTCGCGCAGACCGAAGCCGCAGAGCTGTTCGATCATACGCGTTGAGTGACGTTAACGCTTACGTGGCCGAGCAAAATCCGGCCAATTTGAACCTCTCTATAAAAGAGGATTTCTCTTCGCGCAACGAAAAGATGATAATTTTAGACAAGTTTTTTAGCGGCGAGCACCACCACAACCGCAAACTCAGCCGGACGGTTCGGCACGACCTTTCAAAGCCGTGCCGACCGGGTCTGCTACAAAAGCGCTTTTTCCATCAAACGCGCCAGACGTTCGGCAAAGGCCCGCGGATCGGCGGGTTTGTCGCCATCGAGGACGCGAGCCTGGTCGAGCAGCAGGAAAGCCGCGTCGTCACGCAAGGACGGCGCATCCGCCTTGGCGGCGATAGCCCTGACGACAGGATGATCCATGTTGACTTCCAGGATCGGCTTGGCGCCGGACTGCAGCCGGCCAGCCCCCTGCAGGATTTTTTCGAGCTGGCGATCATAACCTTGCTCGGAAGCAACGAGGCAGACGGCGCTTTCGATCAGGCGATCCGAAGCACGCACGTCGGAAACCTCGTCGGCGAGCTTCTGCTTGGCGTAATCGAGAAAGGCCTGCACTTCGGCCGACGCGCTTTCGCTTTCCGGCTTTTCCTCATCCTGCTTCTTGAACTGGGCGAGATCGGCGGAACCTTGCGTGATCGACTTGAAACTCTTGCCTTCGAATTCCGGTGCATTCGTCACCCAGAAGCTATCGACGGAATCCGTCAGCAGCAGGACTTCGATGCCGCGGGCACGGAAACCTTCGAGCTGCGGCGAAGCTTTCAGCTGCTCCAGGCTGCCGCCGACCAGATAGTAGATCGACTGCTGGCCTTCCTTGGCATCCTTGATGTAGTCGGCAAGTGAGCGATAGCCGTCGCCCGAAGTGGTCGTACTGAAGCGCGAGAGGGCCAGAAGCTGCGAGCGGCGCTCGAAGTCTTCGTAGATGCCTTCCTTGATGAGGCTGCCGAAATTCTCCCAGATCTTAAGGAAGGCGTCATGATCGCTCTCCGCCTGCTTCTCGATCGCCGTGATGATGCGGTTGGTCACGCCTTTACGGATCGCCGTCAGGATCGGGCTTTCCTGGATCATCTCGCGCGAGACGTTGAGCGGCAGGTCGGCCGTATCGACGAGACCGCGCACGAAACGGAGGTAGCGCGGCAGCAATTCGGCTTCATCGGTGATGAAGACGCGCTTCACGTAGAGCTTCATGCGGCCCTTGCGATCCGGATCGAAGAGGTCGAACGGCTGCGAGCCCGGCACGAAGGCAAGCGCCGAATATTCATGTCGGCCCTCGGCACGGAAATGCACCGTCAGAGCAGGTTCATCATACTGGCCGGACACGCCGCGGTAGAAATCGGTATATTCCTCGGCCGTGATGTCGTTTTTCGATTTTGTCCAGAGCGCGGTGCCATCGGTGAGCTGTGTCGCTTCCTCGCCGGGCTTTTCGGCGATCTTGATCGGCACGGGGACATGGCCGGACTGCTCCTTGACGATACGCTCGACGCTCCAGCGCGAAGCATAGCTCTTGGCATCTTCCATCAGATGCAGCGTGATGCGGGTACCGCGCGCTGGCGCCTCGCTGACATCGACAGGCGCGACACTGTAACCGCCCTTGCCGTCCGAAGACCAGAGCCAGGCGTCATCAGCGCCGGCACGGCGGGAGACGACATCGACCCGATCAGCAACCATGAAACAGGAATAGAAGCCAACGCCAAACTGGCCGATGAGCTGCGCGCCCTCGCCCTGCTTGTTGGCTTCGATGCGCTCCATGAAGGCGCGCGTGCCGGAGCGTGCGATCGTGCCGAGCGCCTCGATCATCTCGTCGCGGCTCATGCCGATGCCGTTATCTTCGACGACAAGCTTGCCGCCATCGGCATCGAGCGTCAGCAGGATGCGGCTGTCGGGATCGCTGCCGAGCAGGCCCGGATGAGCGATCGCCTCGTAACGCAGCTTCTCGCAGGCATCGGCAGCGTTCGAGATCAGCTCGCGCAGGAACACGTCCTTGTCCGAATAAACCGAGTGAACCATCATATGCAGAAGGCGGGCAACGTCGGCCTCGAAGACGTGGCTCTCGGCGGTCATTTCTGCGGTGGTGGTCGTCATGTGCGTCTAGTCTCCTGGGAATGTTGAAAGTCGCGCCGAACAGGTGGCGGAAGACGAGGGAAATTTCAAGCGGGCGCCGTCACGTCAGGCTCGAAACAGGCAAATAGCCTTGTTTCGTCGGCAAAAATCACTCGCCCTGCAGGTTGGTACTTGGCCATCACGCAGGATTGATAAAGGCGGAGCGCGCCTGCGGCGCGGTGCCGCAGTGATTGCCATAAAATTGGCAGAGGCGCGCCGAAGATCGCGAGGGTCACGTTGACGGGCAGCTCTGTTGAGGAGCCCGTCGATCTGTTTTTCCAGAAAAGGAGACAATTGTGCAAACCCTCCGCAATGCATTTCTCATCGGCGCCGGCCTTATTGCAGCCACGGGATTGGCAGGCCAGGCTTTAGCGCAGCAGAAGATGGAACAGTCCGCCAGCTCACATCAGATGACCGTCCACCTGCCGGACGGTTCGCTCGAAATTATAAGATACCGCGGCAATCAGCCGCCAACCATCACCTTCCCAGGTGATCCCGATGCAGCCTTGCGGCTCTTCACGACGCTCGATCCGTTCGATGCTCACTCGCCCTTTGCCGACATGGAGCGCATCTCGGCTGCGATGGACCGCGAGACGGCGGCCATGATGAGCGATGCCCGGTTCTTCACGCCGTGGCCCGATGGCACCGATGATCTCATGAAGGTCGATCTATCCAAGCTGCCGAAGGGCGCTCAGGGATATACGATGATCTCGACGACATCAGGAAAAGGCACTTGCACGCGGACCATGGAATATTTCAGCTCCGGAAGCGGCAAGCCGCAGATCAAGAGGAGCAGTTCAGGAAGCTGTGGTACCCAGCAAGGCTCCACGGCCAACCCGGCACATGCCATCGAGCCGCAATCATTGCCCCGGCATCAGCCATCCAATGTGATCGAAGCTTCGTATCAGCCAAGCCCGAAAACAATGAGAACGGCAGCATTGTTTTAGAACAGCGCTCCAACGTAAGCAGTATCGGTATCGCAAGCGGGGTGTCCGACGAGGACATCCCGCTTGTATTAATATCTTAACCGACGAGTACGGCCTGCGCGCATCCTCTGCGCAAGCCAAACTGCCAAGGAATTAGTCATCGCACGATCGCAAATGATCAAACTTTGAGCAACTATCAAAATCGCCCAATATTTCAGCGAATATACTTGCCCGCATTGCTGCATTGCGTCATAAAGCCGGGATGAACCGTCTCGATCTGACCATTCTTGTGATCGACGAAAACACAATCCGAGCCTCGATCATCGAGGAAGGTTTGCGGGAGGCTGGCCATGCGCGGGTGACGGTCATCCATGAAGTGCAGGGTGTGGCGCGCACGATCGAGACGCTGCGGCCCGATGTCATCATCATCGATCTCGAAAATCCGAACCGCGACATGATGGAGCACCTGTTCCAGCTGACGCGGACGGTGGAACGGCCGATCGCCATGTTCGTCGACCGCTCCGATACGGCCTCGATCGAGGCGGCGGTCGATGCCGGCGTATCGGCCTATATCGTCGATGGCCTGAAGAAAGAGCGTGTGAAGCCGATCCTCGACATGGCCGTCAGCCGCTTCAACGCCTTCAGCCGGCTGCAGCGGGAACTGGCTGACGCCAAATCGGCGCTTGAAGAGCGCAAGATCGTCGAACGCGCCAAGGGTATCCTGATGAAGATGCGCGGCCTTTCGGAAGACGAGGCCTTTGCGCTGCTGCGCCAGACGGCCATGAACGAGAAGAAGAAGATGTCCGAAATCGCGCAAAGCGTCGTGACGGCAGCGGGTTTGCTGATGTGAGCGCGCCAAGGCCGACCCCGTCCGCAGCCCCGAATAGGGAGACATCGGAGTGAATATGAGAGTGCAACCAGACAAGAGCAATCCTCCCGCCCCTGCAAGGATAGCCAGCGAAGGCCCGCGCACATTGCGCGCAGGCTTCATTCCGCTTGTCGACGCTTCCGTGCTGATCGCCGCCGCAGAGTTCGGCTTTGCCCGCAAGGAAGGCATCGCGCTCGATCTCGTCAAGGACGTTTCCTGGGCCAATGTCCGCGACCGGCTTGCCTTTCGCCAATTCGACATCGCTCACATGCTCTCTCCGATGCCGGTCGCGGCGATGCTCGGACTTGGCTCGAACCCATCGCCCACGGTGACTCCATTCTCGCTCGGCTGCGGCGGTAACGCCATCACCCTGTCGACCCGGCTGTTCGACCGCATGTGCAGCGAGGCCGGCCTTTCCGATCACGCAGGCGCGCTCGAAAATTCGCAAGCGCTCGCAAAAGTAGTAAGGACCATGAAAGCGCGCGGCGAACAGCCGCCGACACTTGGCATGACCTACCCATTTTCCTCGCACAACTACGAATTCCGCTATTGGCTGGCCGCCGGCGGCATCGATCCTGACTGGGACGTGAAGCTTGTCGTCGTGCCGCCGCCGCTGACCTCCGATGCGCTCGCCGCCGGCGCCATCGACGGATTTTGCGTCGGCGCTCCGTGGAACATGGTCGCCTCCGAGCGCGGCGTCGGCCGCATCGTCGCCGCCAAGCAGGACATATGGCCGTCGGCCCCGGAGAAGGTGATCGGAATGCGCCCGGAATGGGCGGAAAGCCATCCCGAGACGGTTTCGCGCCTCATCGTCGCCCTTGACGCGGCGGCACGCTGGTGCGACCGGGCGGAAAATCACGATGCCCTTGCCGAAGCGCTTGCCGACCAGCGCTATATCGCAGCCCCCGTCCATATCATCCGCCATGTGCTGGCGGGCGAATTCAATCTCGATGCCAAGGGCCATCGACGCATCGTCGACAGATATTTCAGTTTCCATGGCGGCTTTGCCAATTATCCGCGCCCGAGTCAGGCCCTTTGGATCCTCAGCCAGATGGCACGCTGGGGGCAAAGCGCCCTATCCGAACAGAATATGAAAATGGCGGCCTCGGCCTATCGTTCCGATCTCTATCGGCTGGCGCTCGGAAACGAGGCATCGCCTGACGATGCCGATATTCGTATCGAGGGCGACAGAGACGGCGATCGCTTCATGGATGGGCATGTTTTCAATCCCGCCGACATGGCCGGCTACGTTGCCGGATTCGCCGTGAAGACGTCACGAACGATGCGGTCTTTCAGCGACGATATTTAGTATTCCCTCACGCTGCACTGCACAGAATAAGCGCAGGACCGCAAGCAGAGCGAACGGCATCCGCTCAAAATATTTGCACAAAGACCGACTGCCCACAAAATAAGCCACCGCACCGCATTCCTGAATCATCACGCAACTACAATAGGATGATATCAGCTCTGCGAACTGGCACGCGGCTTGCGTAGTTAGTTTCGTCTCGATCAACGGCGATCAGGCACGCAACGCGCGGAAAATGCGCTCGCTAAAGACATCGACGTCGCTAGGTTTCTGCCCCGAGGATTTTTCTGTCCCGGGCCGCATTGGCCAAGCGGCGTTTTTTCATGTCCAAATCCACGCATCACGAGCAAAACAAGGGGAACTGCAAGTGAAGAAGATCCTGTCCGGTGGTGTTACGCGCCGCAATCTCTTGAAGACGTCTGCGACTGCCGCCCTGATCGGCGCCGTCAAGGCAGCCTTCCCTTCCGGTGCCTTTGCGGCAACCTCAGGACCGGAAGTGTCGGGGGTCAAACTTGGCTATATCGCCCTGACGGATGCGGCACCGCTGGTCATTGCCAAGGAAAAGGGCCTGTTCGAGAAGCATGGCCTTCCCGACGCCGATGTCGCCAAGCAGGCATCGTGGGGCGCAACCCGCGACAATCTCGTGCTTGGCGGAGCGGCCAACGGCATCGATGGCGCGCATATTCTCTCTCCGCTCCCCTACCTCATGCATACCGGCAAGGTGACGCAGAACAACCAGCCCGTGCCGATGGCGATCCTCGCGCGCCTCAACTACGACAGCCAGGGCATCTCGGTTGCCAAGGAATATGCCGAGACCGGCGTCCAGCTCGACGCATCCAAGCTGAAGGCGGCCTTCGACGCGAAAAGAGCGGCTGGCAAAGAAGTGAAGGCAGCCATGACCTTCCCGGGCGGCACGCATGATCTGTGGATACGCTATTGGCTGGCTGCCGGCGGCATCGACCCCGACAAGGACGTCTCGACCATCGTCGTGCCGCCGCCGCAGATGGTGGCAAACATGAAGGTCGGCAACATGGACGTCTTCTGTGTCGGCGAACCCTGGAACGAGCAGCTCGTCAACCAAGGCATTGGCTTCACGGCATGCACGACCGGCGAGATCTGGAAGGGCCACCCGGAAAAGGCTCTCGGCATGCGTGCCGACTGGATCGAGAAAAATCCGAAGGCCGCCAAGGCCCTGCTGATGGCCGTCATGGAAGCCCAGCAATGGTGCGACAGCATGGACAACAAGGAGGAAATGGCCTCCATCCTCGGCAAGCGGCAATGGTTCAACGTGCCGCCGAAAGACGTGCTTGGACGCCTCAAGGGCGACATCAATTACGGCAACGGACGCGTCGCCAAGGGCACCGGCCTCTACATGAAGTTCTGGAAGGGCGGCGTCTCCTATCCCTATCAGAGCCACGATGCATGGTTCATCACCGAGAACATTCGCTGGGGCAAATTCGCACGCAATACCGACATCAAGGCGCTGGTGGGCCAGGTGAACCGTCAGGATATCTGGCTCGATGCCGCCAAGGATCTCGGCGTCGCCGCATCGGACATTCCTTCATCGACCTCGCGCGGCAAGGAAACCTTCTTCGACGGCAAGGTTTTCGATCCGGAAAACCCTGCAGCCTATCTCGAAAGCCTCTCGATCAAAGTGGCGTCGTGATGGTCGGTGCCCTCTTCCAAGAAGGATTCGTTTAATGTCCGTAACTGCCCGCAAACAGCACGAAGCCATTGCGCAAGCACATGCTCCCGCAAAGAGCAGCGTCGTGACATTGGCGGCCCGTCCGGCCCGTCGCGTCGATCCAGGTCGCATCGCAGCATCAATCTTGCGCAGCGTCCTACCGCCCTTGGTGGTGCTGGCGCTTCTGCTCGGCATCTGGCAGCTGCTCTGTGGGCAGCCGGGCGCCAGCCTGCCGCCGCCTTCGCAGGTCTGGCAGGACAGCTACGATCTCATCGTCCATCCCTTCTTCTACAATGGACCGCAGGATATCGGTCTTGCCTTGCGCGTGCTCGTCTCCTTGCAGCGTGTCGCCTACGGCTTCGGTCTTGCCGCCCTCGCGGGCGTGCTGATCGGTGCGGTGATCGGACAATCGGTTTGGGCGATGCGCGGTCTCGACCCGATCTTCCAGGTGCTGCGCACCGTGCCGCCGCTTGCTTGGCTGCCGCTCTCGCTCGCGGCCTTCCAGAATTCCAATCCGTCCGCGATCTTCGTGATCTTCATCACCTCGATCTGGCCCGTCATCATCAACACGGCGGTCGGCGTTCGCAACATTCCGCAGGATTATCGCAATGTCGCCAAGGTATTGCGGCTGAACCAGATCGAATTCTTCTTCCGCATCATGGTGCCGGCGGCTGCTCCCTATATCTTCACCGGGTTGCGCATCGGCGCCGGCCTCTCCTGGCTTGCGATCGTTGCCGCAGAAATGCTGACCGGCGGTGTCGGCATCGGCTTCTTCATCTGGGACGCGTGGAACTCCTCGCGACTGCCCGACATCATCGTGGCGCTGGCCTATATCGGCGTCACCGGTTTCATCCTCGATCGCCTGGTCGCGAGCCTCGGTGCCGTCGTGACCCGCGGCATGACGAGCAACTGAGGAGATTATGGTGAGCGCCTATCTGAAGCTCGATCACATCGACAAATATTTCGATCGCGGCGGCCAGCGGGCCGAAGTGCTTGCCGGCATCGAACTCGTCATCGACAAGGGCGAATTCGTGTCGATCATCGGCCACTCCGGCTGCGGCAAGTCGACCCTGCTGAACCTCATTGCCGGCCTGACGCGGGTCTCCGCCGGCGCGGTGCTGCTCGAAAACCGCGAGGTCAACGAACCCGGCCCCGAGAGAGCCGTGGTCTTCCAGAACCATAGCCTGCTGCCCTGGCTCAATGTCTACGAAAACGTCAATCTGGCCGTCTCGAAGGTGTTTCGCGGCACGAAGACCAAAGCCGAGCGCCATGACTGGGTGATGAGCAATCTCGACCTCGTGCAGATGGCACATGCCAAGGACAAGCGTCCATCGGAAATATCCGGCGGCATGAAACAGCGCGTCGGCATCGCCCGCGCGCTTGCCATGCAACCGAAGATCCTGCTGCTCGACGAGCCTTTCGGAGCGCTCGACGCGCTCACCCGCGCCCATCTGCAGGATGCCGTGATGGAAATCCATGCCCGGCTCGGCAATACGATGGTGATGATCACCCATGACGTCGACGAGGCGGTGCTTTTGTCCGACCGCATCGTCATGATGACCAACGGTCCCGCTGCCCATATCGGCGACATTCTCGAAGTGCCGATCGCGCGGCCACGCAACCGCATCGAGCTTGCTTCCGACCGAACCTATCTCAAATGCCGCGAGGCCGTGCTGAAGTTCCTCTACGAACGCCATCGCTTCGTCGAAGCTGCGGAGTGATGCGCGGAAACTGGTCATCATCGACACCTGTCTTACGGCCGCAGCGGCTGAGTAAACGATCGCGACGCTACGGCAGCCTTATTACAGGTAACCTCTGCCCCACGGCGCCGGGCGTCACATGTGACGCGCAAAGGTCGCTGCGGCACTTCAAAGCGGCTGCATAAGCCGGCTCCGGCTGCTGCGGAACAGTCTCCATCGCTGCGGCGTTTCGTATTAATTCCATCCAGGGGGTTGATATCATGCGCCGCCAAGCATGCATTCTTGCCGTCATCGCTGGATTTTGCTTCGCGATGCCGGCCGCAGCCGACGAAAGCGGATTTCTAAGGCCGCTGGACGGCAATTGGACAGGCACCGGCAAAGTGCTTCGAAAGATCGGCAGTTCGCCGATCAATGTCTCCTGCAGATTCAATATCAGCGCACCGGGCGCTTCGATTTCGATGAGAGGCAGTTGCCGCAGCCTTCTCGTCGTCAACCGCCCGATCTCGGCCGAGCTTGCGGCGCGAGGAACACATTATTCGGGTACCTATATCGGTCCTGCCGGAGCAGCATCGCAGCTTGCGGGAAGCCGGCAGGGCAATGTCATCAATCTCGCCGTGCGCTGGGCACGTCCGGTCAATGGCGACCGGAATGCCAATATGACGATCCGCAAACAGGGCAACAGCCAGCTTTCGATCGCAACGACCGCCCTGGATCGGTCGTCCGGCAAGCCGGTCGTGACCAGTGAAATCAACCTGCGCCGCCTTTGATGGCTCCGGCAACCAGTCCTTGATCGGAATGGTCGTCCCAACACCCCAGACCGCCAATGGATGCGTGAGCCAGGAAGGTCGGCATCATCGCCGCCGCTCCCGGCTTGCTTGACTTTCTGAATTCGACATGAGAACATACAGTGAACAAATGGAGTTATCCATGACCAAAGCCGAACAAGTCATCGAACGTGCAATGACCTTTGTCGCTGTCTCGAAGGCCCTTCGGGAGCGCGAACAAGAACGGCGCGCCAACTGGACGCGCCGTGTCGAAATCAGCCGGCCGCTACCGCCCCTGCCGCGCGCCGTTCAGCTCTCGTTGAAACTCGATAGCTGAAGCGGCGGAGACGGTAACAGCACCCGGCAGGCTGCGAAGCGCCCGCCTTTCGGCGGGCGCACGGCCCTCCGGTCGTCTCAGGCCTTGAAGAAGGCCAGCAGATCCGCGTTGACGACATCCGCATGCGTGGTCGCCATGCCATGCGGGAAGCCCTTATAGACCTTGAGCGTGCCATTCTTCAGCAGTTTGATGGAAAGCTCTGCCGAGTCTGCGATCGGCACGATCTGGTCGTCATCGCCATGCATGACCAGCGTCGGCACCTCGATCTTCTTCAGATCTTCGGTGAAGTCCGTTTCCGAGAAGGCCTTGATGCAATCATAATGAGCCTTCGCGCCTCCCATCATGCCCTGACGCCACCAGTTGTCGATCACGCCCTGAGAGACAGCAGCGCCCGGACGATTGAAGCCGTAGAACGGACCTGCCGGGATATCGCGAAAGAATTGAGCGCGATTGGCGGCAAGTGCGGCGCGGAAGCCATCGAAAACTTCCAGCGGCAGGCCGCCGGGGTTCTTGTCGGACTTGACCATGATCGGCGGTACGGCGCCAATCAAGACGGCCTTCGAAACACGGCCATGTCCGCCATACTGAGCGACATAACGCGCGACTTCGCCGCCGCCGGTCGAATGACCGACATGAATGGCGCCCTTGAGATCGA
Source organism: Rhizobium sp. UFLA01-1127 (assembly GCF_059803845.1). Classification (NCBI taxonomy): domain Bacteria; kingdom Pseudomonadati; phylum Pseudomonadota; class Alphaproteobacteria; order Hyphomicrobiales; family Rhizobiaceae; genus Rhizobium; species Rhizobium sp. UFLA01-1127. The sequence goes on from NZ_JAUQTZ010000076.1 coordinate 15,262, forward strand.
GATGTTCGGCAAGTGCCGCGACGTCGGCGGCGTAAGTGTCCATGTCGTTTCCGGTTGCCGTCTGGCTGGAGCGGCCATGGCCGCGACGGTCATGCGCAATGACGCGGTAGCCCTGATGGAGGAAGAAAAGCATCTGAGCGTCCCAATCGTCGGAGCTCAAGGGCCATCCGTGATGGAAGACGATCGGCTGGCCCGTTCCCCAATCCTTGTAGAAAATCTGCGTGCCGTCCTTGGTAGCGATCGTGTTGCTGCTCATTGTGTCCTTACCTTTCGAAGATGGTTGCTTTGTAGAGGCTTGTGCAGGTTGAGCGAATGGGGTGACGGCTGCGGCGGCCGCAAGGCCAAGCCCTGCTGTCATGACACCCCGGCGGGTAGCTTGATGGATCGACTGGCTCATTTCAATCTCCACTTAAATTTATTGTACGATTTATTATCGCGATATCGACACTCATAATGCCTTTCCATTTCCTTGTCCACATAAAATTACCAAACAATTATTTAGTGCAATAATAAATTGCGAACATGACACCCGGTCATGCGCATCGTCGGGACGCGTCGAAGCCGACGGTTCTCAATTCTGAGAACCGGACGACGCGTTACCAACACCAGTAAAGCTATTGCACGGGCTTATCGACAAAATGCGCTGTCGCGAACTCTGCAACGTGTTCGTTCGACTTTCTCGCATCGTCGAGCCAGAAGGGGAAAATCTGCCACTGATGGATCATGCCAGGCCAGATTTCCAAGCTCACCTTGCCGCCGGCCTGGCGCACCTTGTCCGCGAACCGCGTGCTGTCATCCAACAGCGCCTCGCGAGCGCCAACCTGGATCAGCAACGGCGGGAATCCGGAAACATTGCCATAGAGCGGCGATATGTCGGGGTCAGCGAGGGGGCGATCGCGCGCGAACGCATCGTGGATGAGGGTCAGTTCCGCCTTGTTCATGAAGGGATCATTCGCGGCATTGGCAGCCAAGGATGCGCCCGTTGCGGCAAAGTCGGTGATCGGGCTCATCGCGACCACCGCGGCTGGAAGCGCGCCGCTCAGCCTGAGCTGGTTCAAAACGACCTCGATGGCCAGGGTTGCCCCGACAGACTCGCCGACAACAACGATATTGCCGGCCTTGTACCCCGATGTCAGAAGCCAGCGATAGGCAGCAATGGCATCATCCCTCTGCGCGGGAAAGCGATTTTCAGGAGCGAGGCGATAGTCGATCAACAAGACATCGGCCGACGCCGCCTTGGCAAGCGCGCCCGCTATGTTGCTGTGTGTACGCAGCGAGCCGCTGTAAAGGCCGCCGCCATGCAGATAAAGAATGGCACGCCGACCAATCGGATGGTGCAATCGCGCAGGCCATATCAGATTGCCATCCACGCCGTTGGCATCGACATGCCGTATCTGCACACGCGCTGGGCCTGGCGTCGATGTCATGAGCTTCTCGAAACCGGAGCGCCGCTGCAATAGGTCGGTTCCGGACATGGCACCGTTATCGCGCAAGATGCCGATCAGCTTCTCGATCTGCTCGCCCGATGTCTTGGTCTGAGGTGCAATAGCGCTCGCCTCCGCAGCCATGCCCCGCTCTATCGACCAGCAACCCGCGGCAATCAGCACGATCATCGTCACAACAAAATGACAGACGCCGCGAAATGATCGGAACTCGCTCATACCCACCCCTAACGCCGAACACGATGTCGTGATGCCACGGTCGCAGAAACACGGTGCGAGTCAAGCGGGATAGGCGGCGGCAAGCGTGTCGAGCCCGACCGGGCGTATGCCATGCGTGCCGATCCATCAGCTGTAGTGTACGCCTTGGTAAAGAACGTAGCCCACCGGGTGATGCGTGAAGTGAAGCACCGGCAGAACGGGATCGGTATTGTCGTCGGTCGGATAGGCCGAAGCGATGGGAATATATTCGCCCTGCAGTTCGATCGGCTCTCCCGCAGTCAAGTCGGGGATCTCATGGTCCAGCCCTTCATTATCCCCGAAGCGGACAGCGACGAAAACGGTCTGCCCGTTGATATCCTCGTCACTGCCCTCGAACTTCAAAACCGCAGTGATCGTGACGGTGAAGTGCTGATGGTTGGCGCCGTGGTGATTCGCCGGCGCTTCGAACACATGGGCAATCGTCCCCCGCACGCGCGCAAGCGGCGCCCCCAGAGAATGCGAAAACCGGTGGTGGGGAAGGATCTTGTTCGCCCGATTGCTCATCATCACCTCGTTGGGGGAACCGGCATGATCGAAACTTCAATCGCCTGCTTACCGGCCTTCCATTGCATTCGAGTGACAATGCAGCCTCGAAGAAAAGGAGGGCTTAACCTGCCCGGTGCCGGACGGACGGCAGACGTGCCATGATGGCTTCACGGGCGGTGCGCGATCCGGCAAGACGCCGCCTCGTTCTCGCCAGCACATTGGCATTCGCCTCCTCCGGCGTTCCGGAGTTGAAGGGGGGGGCCGGCGCGTATTCAAGCGAGAGCTGGATTGCCTCGGCCTCTTCCGCGTCGCGCAAGGCCGCGACGATGGTCAGACCGAAATCGATGCCGGCCGTCACACCGCCGGCTGTGAAGAGATTGCCGTCGCGCACGACACGTCCGGGCGTCACAACAGCACCGAAACCTGCGAGAAAATCGCGTGCATTCCAGTGCGTGGTGGCCTTCTTGCCGTCGAGCAGACCGGCCGCGCCTAGGACGAGGGAACCGGTGCAGACGGATGTCACGAAGCGCGCACCCTCCGCTTGTGTACGGATGAAGGACAATACCACCTCATCCTCCAGCAGCGCGTTGACGCCGCCACCTCCCGGCACGCAGATCACATCCAGTTGGGGGCACTCGGCGAAACTCGTCGTCGGCTGCAGCACCAGCTTCGTTGCAGAGATGACGGGAGCGGTATCCTTCCAGACCAGGTGAACGTCGGCGTCTTCCATCGAGGCAAATATCTCATAGGGCGCGGTCAAGTCGAGTTGTTGGACGCCGGGAAAGGCAAGTAGGCCAAAGCGGATGGTCATGATACGTCTCCAAAGATTGACTTCGCAGAGCTTATGCGAGAACAATCTGGCCTGTTTGCCAAATCTCAGTCATTTCTTGCCAATCATGCGCCGTATCGAAATTCTTGCGTTCGACAATGCCCAGCTGCTCGATATAACCGGGCCGCTGCAGGTCTTCACCAGCGCCAACGAGGCTGCGATCAAGAATGGATCGCCGACGCCTTACGAGGCTGTCGTCGTCGCCACGAACGCGCAGACAAGAACCAGCTCCGGCCTTGTGCTCGCAACTGCGCCGCTTGGTGACGCCGATAACGCGCTCGACACTCTGATCGTCGCAGGCGGTCGGGGCGTGAACAAGGCCTGCGAAGACTTAAACCTGCTCGACTGGATACGCCGGCGATCGGCCAATGCCCGTCGCACCGCCTCCGTCTGCAGCGGCGCCTTCCTCCTTGCGCAAGCTGGACTCTTGAACGAACGTCGGGCTACAACTCACTGGAATCGCTGCGAAGAATTTACCGAGCGCTTCCCTCGCGTAAAGCTCGAGCCGGATCCGATCTTCGTTCGGGATGGATCTGTCTGGAGTTCGGCTGGCGTGACGGCAGGCATCGATCTTTCACTTGCTCTCGTGGAAGCGGACCTCGGACGCAAGCTGGCTCTTGCCGTCGCGCGCACGCTCGTCGTTTTCCTAAAGCGACCCGGCGGCCAGGCACAGTTCAGCACGACACTGCGCTTGCAGGAAGGCGGCGAGCGCTTCGATCGCCTGCATGGCTGGATCATGGACAATCTACTCGCTGACCTTTCTCTGCCGGCGCTTGCCGAGCAAGCGAACATGAGCGCGCGCAGCTTTTCACGCCATTATCTGAAAGCAACCGGGCGCACACCCGCACGAGCCGTGGAGGAAATCCGCATCGAGGCGGCCCGCCGCCATCTGGAGGAAGGCCTGACGGTGCATCAGGCACGCATGCGCTGCGGCTTTACCTCGGAGGAAACCATGCGGCGCAATTTCATGCGAAAATTCGGGACGACACCACAGGCATTCCGCGATCATTTCGCTTGAGGCCTGCCTGCGATCCCGCGCAATATTGACATATCCGCAGCAGGACGCTCAGTCGGCATAAATATCGTCATCGCATCCTTCCCGAAACGGGCGGAGTCGTCTTAGTTTGTCTGAACCGGATTCAAGACAAGGCTATGCACATGGCAACGCACCGCTTCCTGCCCACTCACTATCACAATGTCATCGGTTCGCTGCCGCCGGCCCTGCATGTCGCCGACGGCGATACGGTGATCACCGAAACACTCGATGCCGCCGGCTACGACAAGCATGACGTCCACATCATCTCCGGACCCAACCCGATGAACGGGCCTATCTTCGTCGAAGGTGCCGAACCGGGCGATTCTCTCAAGGTGGAGATTCTTGCCATGCTGTCGACGCGCGAAACCGGATTTACCCGCAGCGTCGTCGCAAGCAATGTCGTCGATCCTCAGGACGTATGGGCCTTGCCGGCCAGCCACAGAGTGATCTGGCAGATCGATCGCGAGGCACTGACGGCGCGGCTGGCCGAGCCCGTGGCCGGTCTCGAATCCCTCATTCTGCCGCTCTCGCCGATGATCGGCTGCTTCGGTGTCGCACCTTCGTTCGGACAGGCCATATCGACCGCGACCAGCGGCGAGTTCGGCGGCAATATGGACTATCGGCTGCTCGGGCCGGGCGCGACCGTCTGGTTTCCTGTATCGGCTCGCGGCGCCCTCTTTTTTCTTGGCGATTGCCATGCCGTCCAGGGCGACGGCGAGATCGTCGGCACCGGGATCGAAACCACCTTCGAAGTAACGGTGCGACTGAGCGTGGAAAAGAAAAAGACGATCATCTGGCCGCGCGGCGAGACGGCGGATGACATTTTCACCATCGGCAATGCCCGGCCGCTCGATCAGGCCCTGCAGCACGCCACCAGCGAAATGCTGCGCTGGCTCGGCGCCGATTATGGCCTGGACAAGACAGCAGCCAGCCATCTTCTCGGTCAGGTCGTGCGCTACGATGTCGGCAACGTCTTCGACCCCGCCTACACGATGGCCTGCCGTATCTCGAAATCCTGGCTGAAGCACCGCTGACGCCGGGACGGGCTATCAGCTTGCATCCTGCGACAGGTCGCGCCGCTGGCGCGACACGTTGCTTTCCTGCCGCTCCCGCGCCATGCGGCTGACGGCGGCACGCAGTTGCGGATGGCGCGACATGAACAGATTGAAGTCGCGACGGTCCAGCACGAACAGCTGACAGAAATCGACGGCGACGACGTCGGCCGTGCGGCGTGCGCCCGTCAAAAGCGCCATTTCACCAAAGAAGGCGCCGGCGTCGAGCCGGATCTCGTCATCTTCCAGCTGCACTTCGACCGCGCCGGAGGCGATGAAGAACATGCTGTCGCCGCGATCGCCGGTTCGGATCACCCGATCGCCCGGCGAGGCCGATCTCGGGCGGAAGAGCAGCAGAAGCTCCTCATGCTCGTTATCATCAAGTTCGGCGAACATCGGGAAGGTTTCGATGAGCTGCTCGATCTCGAGATGATGCTGGCGATCGCGCTCCTCGCGCTGCTTGTTGATCGCGGTCAACTGGCGACGCAGACCGTCCTGCTTGGCCATCCCATATTTGTTCGCCAAGAACGGCGAGCGCGCAAACGTCCATTTCTCCAGCTTCTCGGTGGCAAAGAAAGCGAGCGGATTGAGCGTGATCGACAGGATCGCGCCAGCAAGGATGAGATCCTGCCCTTCCCTTGTCAGCAGCCCGAGCGAAACGCCAAGTCCGGCGAGAATGAAGGAGAATTCGCCGATCTGCGCCAGACCCGCCGCAACCGCAAAGCCGATGCTGGCGGGATAGCGCAGCAACAGCACGACGCCGAAGGCGATCAGTGACTTGCCGAGCATGATCAATGCGAGCACGCCGATGATCATCAGCGGCTCGCGGATTAGGACCGTCGGGTCGAAAAGCATGCCGACGGACACGAAGAACAGAACCGAAAAGGCGTTCTGCAACGGCAGCGAGTCGGCCGCCGCCCTATGGCTGAGATGCGACTCACTCATCACAAGACCGGCAAAGAAGGCACCGAGCGCAAAGGAGACGCCGAATATTTCGGCCGCGCCGAAAGCGATGCCGAGCGCGATCGCCAGAACCGACAGAGTGAACAGTTCACGCGAGCCGGTACGCGCGACCGACGTCAGGAGCCAAGGCACCACGCGTGGGCCGATGAAGACTGCGACCGCGGCAAAGGCCGCTACCTTGAGGAGCGTCATGCCGATCGTGAGCCAGATCGAACCGGACGCCGCATGGCCGCCGGCATCCGCATGACCGCCCATGACACCGGCAAAGGCCGGCAGGAGCACCAGCGCAAGCACCATGGCCAGATCCTCGACGATCAGCCAGCCGACCGCAACGCGGCCATTGGTCGAATTCACCAGATTGCGTTCTTCCAGCGCCTTCAAAAGCACGACGGTACTGGCAACGGCAAGGCTGAGGCCGAAAACCACGCCGGCTCCAAAACTCCAGCCCCATAGCGACGTCAAACCCACGCCCAGCACAGTCGCGATCGCGATCTGCCCGATGGCACCGGGAATGGCGACGCCGCGCACCGCCAAAAGATCGGCGGCGGAGAAATGCAGCCCAACGCCGAACATCAGCAGGATGACGCCGATCTCGGCTAATTGCGACGCAAGCGAGACATCGGCCACAAAGCCCGGCGTGGACGAGCCTATGATGACGCCGGCCACCAGATAGCCGACGAGCGGCGGCAGGTGCAGCCTGTCGGCCAGATAGCCGAAAATGGCCGCGAACACGAAGCCGGCGGCAATCAATGCGATCAATGCAACGTCGTGCGGCACGGCAGTCCTTCCCGTTTCACGGCGTCAAAGCCTTATTGTCCTTGCTGAAGGCTACCTAGCATCGCTTTTGCCGGGCCGTCTACTGAGGAAAAACATCGCCTTGCCGGGACAAGTTCAAGGCAAGGCGATGCGACAGCTGGAGCTTACCGATCGAGAACGATCTGCAGTTTGACATCCGCCGGCCGGGCTTCAACGGCGCGGTCGAAAGCTCTGATGGAATCTTCGAACGCGAAAGTCTCGGAAATCAAGGGCTTGAGATCGACGCGGCCGGACGCGATCAGCGCGATCGAACGCTCGTATTGATGCGCATAGCGGAACACCGTCTCGACGCGGATTTCCTTGGTCGATGCCGTCGAAACGTCGAAGCCGACCGGATTGACCGGCAGGCCGACGGCGACGATGACGCCGCCCGGACGCGGCAGCGCCATGACCGTTTCCCAGGCCTTCGCCGAACCCGAGCATTCGAACACGACATCGGCGCCCCAGCCATCGGTCAAACGACTGACCTCTTCCACGAGGTTCTTCTCACGGATATTGACCGGGATGACGCCCTGATACTGCGCAGCGATATCGAGCTTCGGCTGGGCGAGATCGGCAACGATCGCCCGTGCGCAGCCGCCGGCAAGGGCTGCCACCGCCACCATGATGCCGATCGGACCGGCACCGAGCACGACGGCGGTGTCGCCGGGGGCAATACGCGCCTTGGTCGCCGCCTGCATGCCGACAGCGAAGGGTTCGACCATAGCCCCTTCCGCAAAGCTGACATTATCGGGCAGCTTGAAGGTGTAATTGGCCGGATGCACGACGAAGGGCGTCAGCACGCCATGGATCGGCGGTGTCGCCCAGAAGGTGACGGCGGGATCGATATTGTACATGCCGAGGCGGCTGGCCTTGGAATTGGCATCGGGAATGCCCGGCTCCATGCAGACGCGGTCACCAATCTTCAGATGCGTCACGCCGGCGCCGACCTCGACCACCGTTCCTGCTGCCTCATGGCCAAGTACCATCGGCTCATTGACGATGAAGGGGCCGATCTTGCCGTGGGTGTAATAATGCACATCCGACCCGCACACACCGACCGTATGGATCTTGATCTTCACCTCACCCGGCCCGACCTCCTGCGGCAGATCGATATCTCGGATTGCCAGCTCATGCTGACGCTCCAACACCAGGGCACGCACCTTGCTCATCGCATCTTTCCTCTTTTCAAAGCAATCGAAGTCCTGCCATCGCGGGGACAAAATCCGCATTCGTTATATCGTGTAAACAAGCCCCGCAAAACGATCTTTCTGCCAGGCGTCCGAAGTGTTGCGGCATCTTTGAACAATCGGAAACCCGCCTCGAACGACAGCATTAGATATGACTTATTATTTAGCCACCTATTGCCGATATTGACTGGGGCTCCATTTCTTGCCTTTCTAATGGTTGAGGAGAAGGAGGGGCTCACCATGGCAGTATACGATTGGAGCGGTCAGCGCGTCCGCCGGATGAAAATGGTGCGCGCGGCAAGCGTCGCAATGCTTCTGATCATCCTGATGGCGATACCCGCAATATTGCTGCACTACAATCTCATCCAATATCCGCACTGAGCACTTCGAAAGAAGACACCGCTAGGCCGCCTTCTTTGCCACAGGCTTCGGCTTGCGTGAGACATTATCACCTGCCTTGCGATCCAGCGGCAGGCAATCCAGCACGGCAAGAAGCGCGATGAGGCCAAGCAGCACGAAGGCAAGGCGGAATTCGATGGCGACGATACCGTCGGCGCCCAATGGCGCGCTGATCGCCTGGCCGATGCGAATGCCGATCGCACCGACCGCGATGCCCATGCCCATCGTCAGCTGAAAGACTGTGCTGAACAGCGTATTGGCACCCGTCATCTGCTGGGGCGGGATGTCGGCGAACGCGATCGTATTCAGCGCGGTAAAATGCATGGAGCGGCACATGCCGCCGATGAAGAGCACCGGCACGATGAACCAAAGCGGCGTATCCGGAGAAAACAGTGCGCAGGCCGCGATGAAGACGGCGTTCAGAAGACCGTTGACGATCAGCACCGGCTTGAAACCGAAGCGGCGCAGAATGGGCGTCGTTGCCGGCTTCATCGCCAGATTGCCGGCGAAAACAGCAAGCGTCAGCATGCCGGCATGAAAGGCACTCAGTCCGAAGCCGACCTGAAACATCAGCGGCAGCAGGAAGGGGACAGCTCCGATGGCCGTGCGGAACAACGATCCGCCCGAGATGGTGATGGCAAAAGTCGGCAACTTCAATCCCGAGAGATCGATGAGCGGATGCTCGGTGCGGAGAAAATGAAAAACCGCAACGGCAAGCAGGATGAAGCCGACGATGACATAGGTCCCGGCTTCCAGCCAGACGGGATCGGGGCGCCCGACCAGCTCCAGCCCGTACATCAGGCTCGCAAGCCCGATGCCGCTGACGATGAAACCGATCCAGTCGAACGGGGGACGCGCAGCGCTCCGGGTCTTGGGAATGAGCATGAGCGCGAAGACGAAGGCCAGAATGCCGAGCGGCAGATTGAGGAAGAAGATCCAGCGCCAGCTTGCATGATCGGTAATGAAGCCGCCGAGCGGCGGTCCCAGCACCGGGGCAACCAGCGCCGGCCAGGTGATTGTCGCAATGGCCGAGATCAGCTTGTCCTTCGGCGTGTTGTTCAAGACAACGAGCCGGCCCACCGGTACCATCATCGCCCCGCCAATGCCCTGCAGGATGCGCATGGCGACGAAGGAGCCGACGCCATTGGCAAAACCGCAAAGGACGGAGGCGAGCGTGAAGATAGCGACCGCCGTCGTAAAGACGAACCGCGCGCCGAAGCGATCGCTGATCCAGCCGCTGATGGGAATGAAGACGCCGAGCGTCAGCAGGTAGGCGCTCATGCCGATATTGAGATCGACGGGGCGGGCGCCGAAGGAAACGGCCATCTGCGGCAAGGCGGTGGCGATGACGGTGCCATCCAGATTTTCCATGAAGAAGGCGCCGGCCACAAGCAATGCGATCAGCAGTGACCGAGACCCGGTCTCCCGCCGCTCCCCCCCCTGCCCGCGCGTGGACATCTCATTCATCTGTCAGTCACTCCGAATCCGCCTCGCATCCCGAATGCATTTAACCGGTTCGGTAACGTTTACGATAGATCGAAATCATTTCATCAATCGATTGGGCGATCACGTTTCGCTCGGCACGCGTCCGGCAATTTGATCAGATGGTACTGCCCGGGACAATATCCCGCCCCAGGAAGCACAGCAGCGTTCATGCGGGTAACGATCTGCCCGATCCGGCGCCAGTAGGCACGCACATACAAGACATGCTAGGGTTTTTTACAGGGACACGCCGCAAAAAGGACGGCAGGATCGACATCGGAACACTATGGAACAGCTCAAACAAGCCGAGACACCAGCGTAAAGCTTTCCCCCAGCATAAGCCGACGACTGTTCTCGCGACGGCGCATCAATAAGGAACGAGAGTCCCGCATAATGAAACATGGCCAGGACGCAATGACTTCTCCGGCTGCTTCGGAGTCGAAACTGATCGTAACGCAGTCGCCCTTCGATCCCTTTGTGCGAAAATATGGCACGATCCCGCGGCGCGGCGTTTTCGGCTATTTCGTTCACGAACTCGGACGCCGTATCGTTCGCGGAGATTATCCGGTCGGTACGACATTGCCCAACGAACCGGATCTGGTCGAACAGTTCGGCATCAGCCGCACCGTCATCCGGGAGGCAATGAAATGCCTTGCAGGCAAAGGATTGATCGAAATCAAGACGCGCGTCGGCACGCGCGTCAAGGAACGCTCCAATTGGCATCATCTCGATACGGATGTGATGGTGTGGTATTATGAGACCGGTCCATCGGTCGAAATCATGCGTTCTATCAAGGATCTGCGGTTGGCGCTCGAGCCGGAGGCAACCGCGCGCGCGGCGCTCCGCCGCACCGAGAGCGACATTGCCGCTATCCGTTCTGCTTATGAAGACATGGCGTCCACCATCGGCGACATCAACAGCAATGCCGATGCCGACCTGCGCTTCCATACGGCGATCTTTGCTGCCACGCATAACATGATCTATTCGCAGCTGATCGATCTGATCGCCGTCGGGATCTATGCCAATCGTACGCTATCCGGTCATGAAGACATCGCCGAAGGCCAGAAACGCGCCTTGCCCTTTCACAGGGCCATCTTCGACGCCATCTTCGCGCAGGATACGGATGCCGCGATCAAAGCGTCGCGAAACCTGCTCGAAGCCTGGCTTGTCCGCGACTACGGCTTTTAGGGCACGATAGCGCGGTTCCGGACCAGAGCCGGATGGCGCCCGAAAACCGCTCACACTTTTCGGCGTCCCGCTAATGGGTCATCGCATCCTGAGCATCCGTCTCAGGAAGCGATGATCCGCGACCGGCATCATGTGCGACCGGGATGAGCCAGATCGTCGCGCAGGTCGTCAGGGCAACGATGACGACGCCCCAGAAGCTCCAATGCAGCGCGGCATCGAAGACGCTCCTGATCGTCGGATCGCCGACGAGGTCGGAAAGGCCGGTCGGCTGGTTGAGGAGGTCGTGAAGCCTGCTGGCCAGTTCACCGCTACCGTAATGCGCGATGCCGACATTCATGATCGCGCCGAGCGCAGTTGCGCCAAGCGTGTTGCCGAGGCTGCGGGAAAAGATGATCGACGCGGTGGCGCTGCCGCGCATCGACCATTCGACGCTTTCCTGCACCAATACGACGCTCGTAAGGCTTATCAGGCCCATGCCGAAACCCATTAGGAACGAGCCGATACCGGCGATCACCGGGCTGCTTTCAGGCGTCAGAAACAGGAGAAAGAAAGAGCCGAAGGGAAACATCAGGCTGCCGGCGCGCAGCGTGTTGCGGATACCGAAGGTGCGGAAGAACCGGCTCGCCAGCATCACGGCCAGCGGCCAGCCGACAATCAGCATCGTCAGCGTGAAGCCGGCCTCCAGCGGCGAACGACCAAGGACACCCTGAACATAGATCGGCAATACCGTGGTGAGGCCGATCAGGGCCATGCCGGCAAGCAGGGTGGCGGCATTGCTGGTCGCAATCAGCCGCCGGCTCCAAAGTGCGATCGAGATGATCGGCTCCGGCGCCTGCCGCTCCTGCTGCAAAAACAGAATGCCGGTGACGGCGAACACGATCGAGAGCGGACAGAGAACGGCAAAGCCCGCATCGGTCTCCGTCAGGATAATGAGCAGCGACACGATCGAGATCGAAAACAGGAACGTGCCGAGATAATCGATCTTCGCCTCGCGCGGCGTGATGGATTCATGCAGGAAGAGGACGAAACCGGCGATGGCGAGCACCCCGACCGGCAGGTTGATCCAGAAAATCCACGCCCAGGAGAGGTTATCGACGATGATGCCGCCGGCAAGCGGGCCGATGACCGCGGAGATCGCCCAGACGCTGGCGAGCGCTCCCTGGACCTTGGCCCGCTCCTCCAGCTTGTAGAGGTCGCCGACGACGGTCATCGTCACGGGCTGGATCGCGCCGGCGCCAAGTCCCTGCAGCAGCCTGAAGAGGATGAGCGAAGCCATCGACCAGGCGAAACCGGCCAGCGTCGAGCCTATGAGAAAAATGATGATGCCGCCAATCAACATCGGCTTTCGGCCGAAAATGTCGGAGAGCTTGCCATAGATGACCGTGGTGGTGGACTGCGCCAGCAGAAAGGCGGAAAAGACCCAGCTGTAATAGGTGAAGCCGCCAAGCTGGCCGACGATGCGCGGCATGGCAGTTGCGACGATCGTCGCTTCGACGGCGACCATGAAGGTCGCCAGCATGATCGAAACGATGACCAACGGACGTCTCGAGCGATCGACCGTGCTGGACATGGCATTCCTTTCTGACTGCTGCGCCCGATGTCGAAAAATGCCCATGCCGCCATAATGGGCATGGTCGAGCGCTTGGCAGGGATGGGACGTGGAGGCCAGAGGCCTGCAGAATTGTTGTGATAAGCTTTGCATATCGATGCCTGTCGATGTCAACTGTTTAGGCGCAGGGAATGCTTGGCAAGAACTTGATGCAGCAACTCGGCTCATACCCATTGACGATATTGTGCAAATTGGTCTTTAGTAAACCAAGTACCGGTGGTTTGTTCATTTTCTGAATTTAGCGGCGGCAAATTTGTCGGAATTCAAGCGGAACGTCGAATTGCTTACATCTTCCCAGCAACAGCTCTTGCGGGTCATCAGCCAATCAGGCCCTTCCAGCCGCACGGTTCTGGCCGCCTCCATGGGGCTGAGCAAGGCGGCAATGAGCGGGATTGCACGGGATCTGATTGCGCTTGGCGTCCTGCGCGAGACGGAGACGATCTACGGCCAGGGCCGCCCGTCGATCCTGCTGGACCTCCATCCGGAAGGCGCTTTCTTCGTCGGTATTTCACTGCTGGAAGATCCCGCGCCCCTCGTGCTCAGCGATTTCAACGGCAATATCGTCGCTCGCCAAACCATGCCGCTGTCGCGCGACCCGGAGGTCGTCGCCACGCTCATTTCCGAGGCGCTGCCGAAGCTGCTTGCGGAACGAACGGATGCGGCGCGAAAACTGTCGGGACTTGGCGTTGCGCTTTCCGGTTTCGTCGACGAAAGGCAGGAAAGCTGCGTCAAATCCACGCTGCTTGGATGGCAGGATGTGCCGCTTGCTCGCATCATCAGGCAAAAAACCGGTATCGAGACCTTCATCGAGAATGACGCAAAGGCGGTTGCCGTCAGCGAAAAGCTGTTTGGCATTGCCCGCGATATCCGGAATTTCAGCGTCGTTTCGTTCGACAACGGCATCGGCTGCGCCCATTTTATCGGCGGAGAACTCTATCGCGGCAATCACGGCGGTGCCGGCGAGATTGCCCATTGCACCATTGAGCCCAACGGTTCGCCCTGCCGATGCGGCAAGCGCGGCTGCCTTGACACCGTAGCCTCGCTGAAGGCAATCAAGGAAATGGCGAAGACGGAAGGCCTCGGCCAGTCCTTCAACTGGCTGGAGACGGAGGCATCGCTCGGCAATGCGGCCGCGATCCGCATCCTGCATCGCGCCGGCAGTGCGCTCGGGCTGGCAATTGCGCATCTTATCCAGTTCAACGATCCCGGCCTGATCCTGATCACCCATGTCGAAGGCCGGTTCGA
>NZ_JAUQTZ010000077.1:0-28951 GCF_059803845.1 Rhizobium sp. UFLA01-1127
GTAAAGCGCCCGGTCTGCGGAGGAGACCAGCCGATCCCAGCTGACCGTGTCGCGGGGCATGAGCGCCACGCCGATGCTGACCGTCGCCGGCACCAGCGAGCGGCCGGCAAGCAGCGGCACGCGACAGAAATCGGCGCGAATGGTCTCGGCCAGCGCTTCGGCCTGCGATTGCTCGTCTATCGGAACGAAGGCGACGAACTCTTCGCCGCCCATTCTGCCGAACGCGCCGCTGCGCGGCACGAACTGGCGGGCGATGCGGGCGAACTCGACCAGGACGGCATCGCCCGCCTGGTGGCCATGGCGGTCGTTGATCTTCTTGAAGTGGTCGAGATCGAACAGCAGCGCGGCGAGCTTCTGCGGCTGTTGCTGCCTCTCCTCGGCGAGAATCTCGTAACTTTCCTGAAGCCCACGCCGATTGAGGACGCCTGTCAGCGTATCGGTGATGGAAATCGCCCGCCAGCGGCGTTCGGCACGCTCCATCAAAAGTTTTCCGTTGAGGACGATCGCGATGATGACCAGCAGCGCATAGCCGAGCGCCATGTAGCCGCGATAGATCATGGCCGTCTCCAACGGAGGTGCTATGAGCACCATCCAGAGAGCCGAGCCGAAGCAGAAGCAGGCAAGCGCTACGAAAACCAGGCCGAGCTGCCCGCGGGCCGGCTCGCGCCGGCCATCCGCAGGCTGGACAGCGAAGGCGAGCAGGGTTGCGCCGACGGCGCTTGCAAGATCGTAGACGACGATGCGGTTGACGAAATTGCCGGCGACCCAAGGTAGGCTGGCGCCGATCAGCCAGAGCACGGCAGGCAGGAATGCGGACCATTCCGGCTTGCGCTTGTCCATTACCCGGAACCCGGCGATCCAGGCACTTTCGCCGAGCAGCCCGACGGCATTGCCGATCTGGATCGACCATATGTTGGGGATGATGCCGCGAGCTGCCACCAGAGCAAATCCCACGGCGCTGACGGTAAAGCCCGCGGCCCAGATCAAATAGGCTGGGGATTTGCGATCGTGCCGCCACGCAAGGAGAAGAACGGTAGCCAGAGTGATGGCTTCCGAGCACCAGATGGTCAGGCCTGTGGTCATGTTCAGCACGATCGGCGTTTCTCCGCTTCCGGCAGCCTCCGTCGAGGCTAAAGTCCGACGGTTTCTGCTATCGCCCCATCTTTGCGCAATAAGGTGGCAAGTTCCTTAAGTGAGTTGGTAAATTTTGCTCGTGTCCAGGATCTTCGCGAACCTGCAGGAGCCTTCACGCTTCCTTCACCTTTCGGTTCGGAAATGCGGTGGGTAGCGAATGACGTGGCGCCGTGGCGTCTTGGCATTCCAACCGCGGTGTTTAGAAATGTTTTGTCAACGCCTCCTGGAGCAATGGTGCTTTTTGACGTTATGCTTTCGGGCGTCTTGAAGTGCAGGGCAGGGACACTCTATGTAGGAGTAAAGGATTTTTACTCCGATTCCCGGCGTTTCCGTCGCCGGGACAAGTTTGATAAAGGACGCACATGAGAAATCCAGTCGATACAGCTATGGCTCTGGTGCCGATGGTTGTCGAGCAGACCAACCGCGGGGAACGGTCGTACGACATCTATTCCCGCCTGCTGAAGGAACGCATCATTTTCCTGACCGGACCGGTCGAAGACCATATGGCGACGCTGGTGTGCGCCCAGCTTCTCTTCCTGGAGGCAGAAAACCCGAAGAAAGAGATCGCGCTCTACATCAATTCGCCGGGCGGCGTCGTTACCGCCGGCATGGCAATCTACGACACGATGCAGTTCATCAAGCCGGCGGTTTCGACGCTCTGCATCGGCCAGGCCGCATCCATGGGATCGCTGCTTCTGGCTGCGGGCGACAAGGATATGCGCTTCGCAACGCCGAACTCGCGCATCATGGTTCACCAGCCTTCGGGCGGCTTCCAGGGGCAGGCTTCGGACATCGAACGCCACGCGCGCGACATCATCAAAATGAAGCGCCGTCTCAATGAGGTTTATGTCAAGCATTGCGGCCGGACTTACGAAGAGGTCGAGCAGACGCTCGATCGTGACCATTTCATGTCCTCGGACGAGGCCAAGGAATGGGGTCTGATCGACAAGGTGCTGACCTCGCGTACCGAAATAGAGGGCGAAACCGCCGCGTGATTTATTCGCGGGGCGGTGACTTCCGCGCCACAGTTCTATCCCATTTGTGATGGAATAGGGGTTTAATGTGGAACGGAACGCGGTAATAGTAAGCATTAATGCTATGTAGCTTTTTTGTGACATGGCATTCGGCATTCGAAAGGGATCGTTGCCACGCAGTTCCGGTTGGTTGGCTGGCCTGCGTTCAGTACCCTGAAGGGCGCCGCGATCTGCTGAAACGAGGGGCGGATCCGGCGGGCGCATAGAGTGGACCGCGATTTCAAATTGGAAATTGGCGGCGTGCTGGAAGGAAAGTGATATGAGCAAAGTCAGCGGCAGCAACGGCGGCGACTCAAAGAACACGCTTTATTGTTCGTTCTGCGGTAAGAGCCAGCATGAAGTCCGGAAGTTGATTGCCGGACCGACCGTATTCATCTGTGACGAGTGCGTTGAACTCTGCATGGACATTATCCGCGAGGAAAACAAATCCTCGATGGTGAAGTCCCGTGACGGTGTCCCGACCCCGCAGGACATCATCAAGGTTCTCGACGAATACGTCATCGGCCAGCGGCAGGCGAAGAAGATCCTCTCCGTTGCCGTTCACAACCATTACAAGCGTCTCGCGCACGCATCGAAGAACGGAGACGTCGAGCTGTCGAAGTCGAACATCATGCTGGTCGGACCGACTGGCTGCGGCAAGACCTACCTGGCTCAGACGCTCGCCCGCATCATCGACGTGCCGTTCACCATGGCCGACGCGACCACGCTGACCGAAGCGGGCTATGTCGGCGAAGACGTCGAAAACATCATTCTCAAGCTGCTGCAGGCCGCCGACTACAACGTCGAGCGTGCGCAGCGCGGCATCGTCTACATCGACGAGGTCGACAAGATTTCCCGCAAGTCGGATAATCCGTCGATCACGCGCGATGTCTCGGGCGAGGGCGTGCAGCAGGCGCTTCTGAAGATCATGGAAGGCACGGTGGCTTCGGTTCCCCCGCAGGGCGGCCGCAAGCATCCTCAGCAGGAATTCCTGCAGGTGGACACGACCAACATCCTCTTCATCTGCGGCGGCGCCTTCGCAGGCCTGGACAAGATCATCTCCGCCCGCGGCGAGAAGACCTCGATCGGCTTCGGCGCCACCGTCAAGGCACCGGATGACCGCCGCGTCGGCGAAGTGCTGCGCGAGCTGGAGCCGGAAGATCTGGTGAAGTTCGGCCTCATTCCGGAATTCATCGGTCGTCTGCCTGTTTTGGCGACGCTGGAGGACCTCGACGAGGACGCGCTGATCCAGATCCTGTCCGAACCGAAGAACGCGCTGGTGAAGCAGTATCAGCGTCTGTTCGAGATGGAAGATGTCGAGTTGACCTTCCACGAGGATGCACTGCGTGAAATCGCCCGCAAGGCGATCGTCCGCAAGACGGGTGCTCGCGGCCTGCGCTCCATCATGGAGAAGATCCTCCTCGACACCATGTTCGAGCTGCCGGCGCTGGAAGGCGTGCGCGAAGTGGTCATTTCCGAGGAAGTGGTTCGCGGCTCCGCCCGCCCGCTATACATCTACGCCGATCGGCAGGAAGAAAAGGCCAACGCTACGGCCTGATCCACCATCCGTGATCACGAATCGGGGGCTCGTCATCGGCGGGCCTCTTTCTGTTTGAAAAACCGTGCAGTTTGCTGATAAAGTCTTGGATAAGCTTATCGGAATGCCGTCGGAACCGGTTGTGAAGAGCCCCTGCTGCAGCCATGATGGCATGATTCTGGAGCATTCGGCGGACAGGGCGCAGGCGCGGCGTTTTTCTTCGGATTGTTGCGTCGCCCGCAGTATTCGAGTTGCCGGTTCTGGTGTCTTGTTGTTGCGTTCCCCCTTGCGAATACGCGGGATCGCCGCCTGATGGCGGACGTTTCCCGTGACTTGAAATAGGCAGTGTGAAGCTCCACTTGTTTACCAAGTGAGAGAGCCGGCTAACTCCCCCAAGCCGGCAGAGAGCCCGGGAACGGGACGACGGAAAGGAAATGACATGAGTAAGAAAACGTCTGCGACACACGACAGCATTGCCTATCCGGTACTGCCGTTGCGCGACATCGTGGTCTTCCCCCACATGATCGTGCCTCTGTTCGTCGGACGGGAAAAATCCATTCGCGCCCTGGAAGAGGTCATGGGTTCGGACAAGCAGATCATGCTCGTCACCCAGATCAATGCCAGCGATGATGATCCCGCGCCGGATGCCATCCATAAGGTCGGCACCGTTGCGAATGTCCTGCAGCTGCTGAAACTGCCCGACGGCACCGTCAAGGTGCTGGTGGAGGGCCGCGCGCGCGCAGAGATCGACGAATATACCGGCCGCGAAGACTTCTACGAAGCCCTCGGCCATGTCCTGCCTGAGCCGGAAGAAGATCAGGTCGAGCTCGAAGCTTTGAGCCGCTCGGTCGTTTCCGAATTCGAGAGCTATGTAAAGCTCAACAAGAAGATCTCGCCGGAAGTGGTCGGAGCCGCCAGCCAGATCGACGATTATTCGAAGCTGGCCGACACCGTCGCATCGCATCTTTCGATCAAGATCACCGAAAAGCAGGAAATGCTGGAGACCACCAGCGTCAAGGCTCGCCTGGAAAAGGCGCTCGGCTTCATGGAAGGCGAGATTTCGGTTCTTCAGGTCGAGAAGCGCATCCGCTCGCGCGTCAAGCGCCAGATGGAGAAAACGCAGCGCGAATACTATCTGAATGAACAGATGAAGGCGATCCAGAAGGAGCTTGGCGACGGCGAAGAAGGCCGCGACGAGATGGCCGAACTGGAAGAGCGCATCTCCAAGACCAAGCTGTCGAAGGAAGCCAAGGAAAAGGCCGATGCCGAGCTGAAGAAGCTGCGGCAGATGAGCCCGATGTCGGCTGAAGCGACTGTGGTGCGCAACTATCTCGACTGGCTGCTGGGCATTCCCTGGCACAAGAAGTCGAAGATCAAGGCTGACCTGAACAACGCCGAGAAGATCCTTGAAGCGGATCACTTCGGTCTGGACAAGGTCAAGGAGCGCATTGTCGAGTATCTGGCCGTTCAGGCCCGCGCCACCAAGATCAAAGGGCCGATCCTGTGCCTCGTCGGCCCTCCGGGCGTCGGCAAGACCTCGCTCGCCCAGTCGATCGCCAAGGCGACCGGCCGTGAATATGTCCGCATGGCGCTGGGCGGCGTTCGCGACGAAGCCGAGATCCGTGGTCACCGCCGCACCTATATCGGCTCGATGCCCGGCAAGGTCATCCAGTCGATGAAGAAGGCCAAGAAGTCCAACCCGCTGTTCCTGCTCGACGAGATCGACAAGCTTGGCCAGGACTATCGCGGCGATCCGTCTTCGGCGCTGCTTGAGGTGCTGGACCCGGCACAGAACTCGACCTTCATGGATCACTACCTGGAAGTCGAATACGACCTGTCGGACGTGATGTTCATCACGACGGCGAATACGCTGAACATCCCTGCGCCCCTGATGGATCGCATGGAGATCATCCGTATCGCCGGCTACACCGAAGACGAAAAGCGCGAGATCGCCAAGCGGCACCTGCTGCCGAAGGCCATCAAGGAACATGCGTTGCAGCCGAACGAGTTTTCGGTCACCGACGGCGCCCTGATGGTCATCATCCAGCAGTACACCCGCGAGGCCGGTGTGCGTAACTTCGAGCGCGAACTGATGAAGCTTGCCCGCAAGGCGGTCACCGAGATCATCAAGGGCAAGGTGAAGTCGGTTGCCGTCACGGCGGAGAACGTCCCGGACTATCTCGGCGTGCCGCGCTTCCGCCATGGCGAAGCCGAACGCGACGATCAGGTCGGTGTCGTCACCGGTCTTGCCTGGACCGAAGTCGGCGGCGAGTTGCTGACGATCGAAGGCGTGATGATGCCGGGCAAGGGCCGCATGACGGTCACCGGCAATCTGAAGGAAGTCATGAAGGAATCGATCTCGGCAGCGGCTTCTTACGTCCGCTCGCGCGCCGTCGATTTCGGCATCGAGCCGCCGCGCTTCGACAAGAGCGACATCCACGTGCACGTGCCGGAGGGTGCTACGCCGAAGGACGGCCCTTCGGCCGGTGTCGCCATGGCAACCGCGATCGTCTCGATCATGACCGGCATCCCGGTTTCCAAGGATGTCGCCATGACGGGTGAAATCACGCTGCGCGGCCGCGTGCTGCCGATCGGCGGCCTGAAGGAAAAGCTGCTGGCAGCACTGCGCGGCGGCATCAAGAAGGTGCTGATCCCGGAAGAAAACGCCAAGGATCTGGCAGAAATTCCGGACAACGTGAAGAACAACATGGAAATCATTCCCGTGTCGCGCATGGGCGAGGTCATCAAGCACGCGCTTGTTCGCCGCCCCGAGCCGATCGAGTGGGACGGCACCGTGGAAACGCCCGTGATCGCAACGGTCGAAGGCGTCGACGAAGTGGGTTCGACCATCGCTCATTGAGGCGCTTCGCCTCAATTCTGTCGAATTGACACAAATGGACGGAAAGACCGGCATTTTTGCCGGTCTTTTTTTGTGAAAAGCGTATGCCAACGCTTGCTTTTCCTTGATTTGCAGGGCTTTTGGGGTTGCGGCGGGTAAGAGCATTGCTATTTTGCGCCCCGCTTACTGATAAGTCGTTTCATACCAGAGAAAGGGGTGGAAACATGAACAAGAATGAGCTCGTGTCCGCAGTGGCCGAGAAGGCCGGTATCACGAAGGCTGACGCTGCTTCCGCTGTCGACGCTGTTTTCGATACTGTCCAGGCCGAACTGAAGAAGGGCGGCGACATTCGCCTTGCTGGTTTCGGCAGCTTCACCGTTTCTCACCGTGCAGCCACCAAGGGCCGTAACCCGTCCACCGGCGCCGAGGTCGATATTCCTGCCCGTAACGTACCGAAGTTCACGCCCGGCAAGGGCCTGAAGGACTCGGTCAACAGCTAATTCGTTTTCACCCGCTGCGAGGCATTTGCCTTGCGGGTGGACAACATCGGGGCCTGCTTTTTGCAGGCCCTTTTTATTTCGATCCTGTGTTATCGGGCGCTGTCGATGATCTGGCCGCCATCGGGTGTCAGACTTGAACCCGTGATGAACCTCGAATCGCTGCTGGCAAGGAATAGGACGACTGGTGCGACGTCGTCTTGGGGAGAGCCAAAGCGGCCGAGGACATTCGTTGGCGGAGGAATGTCGGGCCTTGCCCCCCAAGTGTCGGCTACAGGCAGGAGGTTGTTGACGGTGATATTGTCCGGACCCCATTCGCGGGCAGCGGACCTCGTGAGAGCGCGTACCGCCTCCTTGGCGAGATTGTATGGTCCGTAAGGGGACATGCCGAGAATGCCTGCCAAAGACGCAAAGTTGATCACACGGCCTTCTCCGCTGGCTTTCAGGTATGGGTAGCAGGCCTGCATGGTTCGCAGATATGCGATCGGCCCCATATCGAAGTTGCGTTGCAACTGCTCTACGGAGAGATCGAGGATCGATGAGTGAACGACGGTGGGGTCGAAGGCGACATTCACCAGAATATCGATCCCTCCGAATGTCTGCACCACCTTAGCCACTGCCTCGGCAATCTGCTCGCCGCAACTTATGTCGCAGACCACGCCGAGTGCGGTTCCTTCCTTCGATTCAATGTGAGCGACGACCTCATTCACGTGGGCGGGAGTGAGCGACAATACAGCGACCTTCGCGCCTTCCGCCGCAAAGAGTTCCGCCGTTGCACGTCCGATGCCCCTGCCGGCACCGGCGACGATAGCCACTTTTCCAGTTAGCTTTCCCATTTGATTTCCTTTCGGGTTGAGCAATTAGAGCGCCTGCGCCAATGCGTAGGGTGAGGGAATTCCGCGTGCCGCGTTCTGTGTGGCGAAGGAGGTTGCGAGCAATGCCAGTCCGGCCGCAGCCGGCAGAGCACCTGCGGGTTTTCGAACGCCTATATGGGCAAGTCCGGAAAGCAGGAGGTGAAACAACATGCCCGCATATGCCAGATCACTGATGGCAACGTTGAGCCGCGATACGATGGCGGCGACGGCAGCGAGCTTCACGAAGGTCAGAATGTGGACAAGATAGCTGGGGTAGCCGAACCCGAGCATCGTTTGCCGTACCCAATCGGCTTTGATGATGTAGGTCACGGCAGAGCTCAGATAGAGCAGGACAAGCAAGGCCGTTGCGGCTCAGTAAACGTAGAATTCAGACATGGGATATCCGCTGCCGCCGGATGGCTCCGGCAGCTTGTTCCGTTCAAGATTTTCGATATCCGGAATAGCGATCCGCTGTTTTCCGATGTGTGGATCGAAAATGTGATATTAAATGAATCTCTGCAAGTAGGATGAATTCAGTGTGGTAAGTATGAAAAATCAGACTAATAGCTCAGAAGGCACCAACATGCATGAAGGGATGCGCCGCGTGTTCGCCCTGCTTTCCGGAAAATGGAAGCTGGAAATCATGTGGCTTCTCAACCAGCGGATCTATCGATTTAACGAGCTGCGCAAGGCGATCCCGGGTATCACCCAGCACATGTTGACAGCGCAATTGCGAGAACTGGAGGCTGATGGTCTCGTCTCACGCACCGTCTTCGCCGAAGTTCCGCCTCGCGTGGAGTATGAGATTACTGCGAAGGCAAGGGGGCTCGGACCGACCATGGAAGCTTTGATGGCATGGTGGAACGAGCATGGCGGAAGCATACCCGAAAGGACGACAACTCGCGGCCGAAAACAGACCTCAAAAAGTGGATAATCGCTCCGAGCTGCAGAGCAGGTGCCGAATGAGTGCCGGGGACACGAAGCAGCGGCAATATCGCCGCCTCGGCTGATAGCTCTGCTGCCAATGCGATCTCAGAGCAGCGTCCGGCTGCCGTCGGCGGCGAGCTTTTGACCGGTGCCGAAATCTGCCTTGCTCAAAGCAGCAAAGTTCAGAGGGCGTATGCCTTGGTCCTATCCCGCCTTTCCCAATGCCATCCGTGCCGATCGGGTCAATTGCCTGACCCGCGCTCAGAGCTGACCCGACACCATCCGCATGACGAGCGTGATGCGTTGAGCCCGAAAGGCGGGTCTTATCCTGCCGTGACGTTCAAGCTCCGCCAGACCGTGAAGTGCTGCCCAGAAAGTTTCGGTTGCGGTATCCACGTCCTGGGCGAACGGCGCAATCACCGTCGCCATCGCTCCAAAACCATCGCGAAGTTGGGGTGGCGTATCGGATCTCGCGAAGCGGAGGCCAGTCGGCAGGACGAACATCGCCTCGTACATCGCAGGGCGGGCGAAAGCAAAATCGAGATAGGCGGTTGCGACGTCTTCCACTCGCTCCCTTGACGTAGACGATGGCCGGATTGCGGCACGGAGCATCGCAGCCAATTCGCCGAAGCCTTCGAGCGCCACTGCTCCGACGATCTGATCGCGATTTTCGAAATGCGAATAGAGAACTGGCTGACTGTATTCTATCTCCTCGGCGAGGCGCCGGATCGTGACGGAAGCCCAGCCGTCACGTTCTGCGATCGTCCTCGCCGCGACGATGATCCTGCGTTCGCGTTCGCTTCGTTCCCGAGTCTTGCGTTCGCTGATACCCACTCCGTGCCCCTCGATCTTCCGCGCGCGATTTTCCTGCTGAGAAACTATCAAAACGAATGACGATTGACAAACTAGCATCGCTAGATTATATAATATCGGTATTAAACCTTAACGCGCCAGGATCATCAGCGAAGAGAATATCAATGAGTCTTCCTATGGAAATTTTCACAGGCACAACGTCCCTCGATACCGTCCTTGTCTGGCTGGCCGCCGGGGCATTTCTCGTCGGCGCTGTCGCCAACGCGAGTGGACATCCGAAGATCCGCGCGGGCTTCGTGCGGCTTGGATTTCCTTTCTGGTGGTGCTGGGTCACTGCCGCCTTTGAACTCGTAACCGCGGCGCTTTTAGTCACCGCCGGCACCCGATATATCGGGATCGCGTTAGGCGTCTGCATCATGCTCGCCGCGATCGCGGCCATTGTCCGTATCCGGAACTATAGAGAGCTCCCGCCGCCTTTCGTGTTCCTGTTGCTGCTGGCACTTGCGGGTGTCGGCGGTCAAATCTGAATACTCGCGGAAAAACTCATTCAACCGACGACCCGCGTGTGACTGGCTGGATAAAGATCCGATTGCCAGGACGCAGGGCTTCATCCGCCGCTGTCATCAATCCATCGAAAAGAAGACGCACGTCCGAGCGGTTCCGCTTCCGGACAGCGCAAAGCAATGGCCAGAAGGAGGCTAGGAACCATCATGTCAAATCGCACAGCAAGCACAGTCGTCGTCTATCATTCCGGCTACGGCCACACCCAGCGGATGGCGGAAGCCGTGGCGGAGGGGGCGGGCGCGGCAGTTTGCGCCATCGATGCGGATGGCAACCTTTCCGATGAGGGATGGGTCGCCTTGGACGCCGCCGACGCCATCATCTTCGGATCGCCAACCTACATGGGCGGGCCGAGCTGGCAGTTCAAGAAGTTTGCCGACGCGTCCTCGAAGGCTTGGTTCGCCAGCAAATGGCAGGACAAGGTTTTCGGAGGCTTCACCAACAGCGCCAGTTTGAACGGCGACAAGCTCAATACGCTCGAATACTTCGTTCTTCTGGCGGGGCAGCATGGTGGCCTTTGGGTTAGTCTGGGAGTGAAACCAGCGAACGTAAAGGCTTCGAAGCGCGACGATGCGAACAGGATGGGATCATACATCGCGCCAATGGCGCAATGCGATGCCGACGCAGCCCCGGGCGAAATGTCGATCGGCGACCTGGAAACCGCTCGCGCTTACGGCGAGCGCGTAGCGCAAGTTGCACAGCGGTTCGCGTCGGCATGAACGACAGATGAATCCGGCGAGCGGAGTAGTTCGTTTATGGCGTGATCGACCGACCCGCGCGAACGGTGTAGCCTGGGTCAGGAAACACGGAATAAACGGAGGTCGCTCACTCTGCTCGCCACGCGCCGAAAGGCATTCCTAGGTGGCCGAAAGCGCGTTCCGGCCACCCATTTCAGTTATGGACGTTACCAGCGATGATGAACATGCGGTGCGATCAGCCGCTCGTAGATCTCGCGCGTGGCTGCCATGACATCGGCTGAGAGCGGCGCAAGATCGGCCGCAGCCGCATTGGCCTTGGCCTGCTCCGCATTGCGCGCACCCGGAATGACGACGGTGACGGCGTCATTCATCAGGATCCAGCGCAGGGCGAAAGCCGCCATGCTGGCGCCCGCGGGCACCAGCTTGCGCACCTCTTCCACGGCCTGCAGGCCGACTTCGAACGGCACGCCCGCAAAGGTTTCACCGACATCGAAGGCCTCGCCGTGGCGATTGAAGTTGCGGTGGTCGTCGCTGGCGAATTGCGTATCGCGTGTGATCTTGCCGGACAACAGGCCGGAGGCCAGCGGTACACGGGCGATGACGGCCACGTTCTTGCGCCTGGCCTCCTTGAAGAACAGATGGTCCGGCCGCTGGCGGAAGATGTTGTAGATGATCTGGATACTGACGACACCTGGGTATTCGATCGCCTTCAGCGCCTCCTCGACCTTTTCGACGCTGACGCCGTATCCTTTGATCTTGCCGGCCTTCTGCAATTCGTCGAGACCGGCAAAAACCTCCGGCCGATAGAGAACTTCGGTCGGCGGGCAGTGAAGCTGCACGAGATCGAGGCTTTCGACGCCGAGGTTCTTCAGGCTGCGGTCGATGAAGTCTTCGAGATTGGCCTTGTTATAGCCGTCGGCAACATGCGGGTTCAGTCGACGGCCGGCCTTCGTCGCCACCATCGGGCGCTCGCCTCCACGCGCCTTCAGCACATCGGCGATGATCTTTTCCGAGCGGCCATCGCCATAGACGTCGGCGGTATCGATGAAGGTCATGCCGGCATCGAGAGCGGCGTTCAGGGCCGCGCGGCCGTCGGCCTCGCTGACATCTCCCCATGCGCCGCCGATCTGCCAGGCCCCGAAACCGACATCGGTCACGATAAAGGGTGTCCGTCCGAAAGCATGATGTTTCATGAGATGTCTCCTCTCTTTTACTCGCAGGATGTAGCGCAGTAGCAGCCGTCCGACAGGGCTACAAGCGCACATCGGCGATCGGGGATCGCAATTGCGTGACTGAGGATATGACAATCCGGATCTGGTGATGAAACCCTTGGATGAAGTCGCCGGCGCGGTATTCATCGCGCCTCTATTTCCTTAAAAGGAGAGACCGGATATCTGACCGCTATCGGAGCCAATGCCCTCTTTCAGCTTCATCCATGCCGCCGATCTGCATCTTGGCAGCCCCTTTCAAGGTCTCGCCTTGAAGGATGCCGCTGTCGCTGCCGTCTTCGTCGAAGCGAGCCGCAAGGCCTTCTCGACGCTTGTGGGTTTGGCAATCGAAAGGCGTGTCGATTTCTTCGTCATTGCCGGCGATGTCTATGACGGCGATTGGAAGGACAACAAGATCGGTCTGTTCTTCAATCGCGAAATGGCGCGGCTGGAGCGCGCGGGCATTCCGGTCTACCTGCTGCGCGGCAATCACGATGCGGCAAGCGTCATCACCAAGACGATCACCTTGCCGGCAAACGTCCATGAGTTTCCGACCGGCAAACCCGGCAGCGTCAGGCTCGAGGCACTGAAGGTGGCGCTGCATGGCCAGGGCTTTGCCGAACGCTCGGCCAACGACAATCTGGCGATCACCTATCCCGCACCGGCACCTGGCTGGTTCAACATCGGCATTCTCCATACATCGCTGACCGGCCGCGAGCCGCACGCGCCCTATGCGCCGTGCTCCGTCGACGATCTGCGCTCGCGCGGCTATGACTATTGGGCGCTCGGCCATGTCCACGACTTTGAAGTGGTGGCGCAGGATCCGCTTGTCATCTTTCCCGGCAACCTGCAGGGCCGCAATATCCGCGAGCGCGGTGCCAAGGGCGCGGTGCTCGTGACCGTCGAAGACGGACGCATCGAACATGAGCGTCTGATCGTCGACGAGGCGCGGTTCGCGCAGGCTGACATCGTTGTCGATCCAGAGGACGACCAAGCCGCGATCCTCCGTCATGTGGAACAGGCCGTACAGCCTCTCGCGGATGAGATGGACGGCCGCATGACTGCGCTGCGCATCCGGCTTTCCGGCGTCACGCCTCTGCATGGCACGATCGCCGCCAACCGCCAGCAATGGCGCGACGAGGTGGAAGCCGCCTGCCACCGCGTGCATGAGGATATCTGGCTGGAAAAGCTTGAATTGCGGCTGGAGCCGCCGCCGGAGAGGGCGTCGGATGCGGACGGCGCGCTCGATCTGCGCCAACTGCTGACCGAGCACGCCGGCGATGCTGATATCGCGGCGGAAGCAAGCCGCTTGATCGACGAGATCGCCGTGCGCCTGCCGGGCGGCCTTGGCGCGACCGAGCGGCCATTGGACGACGGCATGGAGGCTCTCATCGAAGAAGCGCGGCAACTGCTGCTGGCGCGCGGGCAGGGGGCGGGCTGATGCGCTTTACCCGTCTCGATATTCTTCGCTATGGCGCGCTGACCGATCGCACGCTCGATTTTCGCCCCGGTGCGCGGCTGCATGTGATCTATGGTCCGAACGAGGCAGGTAAATCCTCGGCTCTGAGCGCAATTTCGGATCTTCTGTTCGGGTTCCCGGCCGCCGCTGAGCAAAGCTTCTTGCACGAGCCGGGGACTTTGCGGATCGGAGCTGATATCAGCGCGCGCGATGGCGCAAGCTTAAGTTTTCGCCGCCGCCGCGGCCGCAAGGGGACGCTTCTGGCGCCGGATGACAGGGAGGCGCCGCTGGCCGAGGATGCGCTTTCGCCCTTCCTCGGCAATTTGAGCCGCGACGTGTTCGAGCGCGCCTTCGGCCTGGACTCGCAGCGGCTGCGGCAGGGCGCGGCTGCCATGCTGCGCAGCGGCGGCGAGATCGGCAGCCTGCTTTTTTCCGCAGCTTCGGGCCTCACTGGCCTGTCCCGACTGCGTCAATCGTTGGAAGCGGAAGCCGACGGCATCTATGCCGCCAGGCGCTCGAAGGATCGCGGCTTCTATCAGGCTCTTGACCGCTACGAGGATGCCCGGAAGGCCGAGCGGGACAATGAACTGAAATCCGGCGACTGGAAGAAGCTTCTTGCCGAGGCCGCCGAATTGGAGACGGAACTGGAGCGCCTGCAGGCGGAGCGCCGCGGCACCCGCGAAGCGCTTGATCGGCTCAAGCGGCTGAAGACCCTCCAGCCCTTGCTGTCAGAAATCGATGCGGAAACTCTCGCGCTCGATGGCCTCTCCGATCTTGCCGCCATACCGGATGGCTTTGCCGACAAGCTGGAGCAGAGGTTGCGCGATAAGCAAGCGAGCGAAGAGGAACTGCGCCGGGCGCGGCAAGCCGTTGCCCGCGCCGAGGAGGACCTTTCGCGCATTCTGGTGGATGAAGCGTTGCTACGGATGTCTGGCGATATCACCCAGCTCTTTGCCGATACCGGCAACTACCGCGCCCAGCGTCACGATCTGCCGCGTGTCGATCAGGAGCTTGCCGGTTACGACACCACGCTTTCTCAGCTCGCCCGCCGCCTCGGTCTTGCCGAAGCCGAACTCGAAAGGAGGCAGCCGAGCGACGTCGACCGCGCGCGCCTGTCCGAGCTGGTGGACGAGGGCAGGCAGCTCGCGCGACAACTGCAGTCTCTCGCCGAGCAGTCCGATGCTGAGCGCAGGCAGCTCGCGGCGCTTGAGAGGGATAGTCATGCGGGCCGGCTGATCGATCCAAGGCCCTATCTCGATCAGCTCGAGGCGCTGAGCACCGATCTCTCTGCCTTGGGCCGCCTTGACGGGCTGGAAACGCAGATTCGCCGCATCGGGTCCGATCTTAAAGAGGCTGCCGGCCGGCTGCAGCCACCGGTCGGTGACATCGATGTGCTGTTCTCCGCGCCTCTGCCGGAAACCACCGAAATTGCCGGACATCGTGATGCCATTGACGCCGCACGCGCAAAAATGCGCGAAGCCACCGGCAAGCTGCAGACTTATGACGAGCAGCTGGCGGAGATAGCGCGAACGCTTGCCGATGCCGAGTGCACCGGGCCGATCGTCACGCGCGAGCAGATCGTCGCTGCGCGCGAAGGTCGTGATGCGCAATGGTCCTCCATCCAGCAAAGATGGTCGGACGGTGCGGCTCCGGAGGCCAGGCTGCTTGCGGCGCTGAGCGTCGGTATTGCCGAGGCGGACCGTCTGGCCGATGCCGCACTGAGCGATGCGGATCGTGTTGCGCGCCACGCCGACTATCGTCTGCGTCAGGCGCGTCTGCTGCAGGAGCGGGAGGCGGCTAATGAACGGCTGAAGAGCTGTGAGAAAGCGCTGAAGGATGCGCAGGCAACCTTCGCAGCTCTTTTCGAGTCTTGCGGAATCGATGCTCTCGATCCACTGGCGATGCTGGAGTGGCGGCGCGGAGTGGAACTGCTGCGGCGCGAGCGCAAGGCATTGCTGGAAATGCTGGACCAACGGGATGAGAGTGCGCTGGCGGAAGGCCGCGTCTTGCCCGTCCTGCAGGATATCGTCGAGGCAACAAGCTACAAGAGCGGCCGCCTCCCGCCTGCGGCGATTGCGGAAGGCTTGCGCAAGCATCTGCGCCTTCTCTCGGAACGCTGGAGCGAAAGCCGTACGCGGGAAGGAGAGATCGGCGCCGCACGCGACCGGTTGGTCCGCTTCGGCGACGAGCAACGGGCTTTGGAACGACGGCATGCCGAGTGGCGCGATGCATTCGCCAAAGCTGCTGAGCTCCTCGGCCTGCCATCCGACACGACGCTTGATATGGCGAGCGCCGCCCTGAAGGCATGGGACGAACTGCCCGATATCCTCACCGAGCGCGAAAACCGCTGGCGTCGAGTCAATGGCATGCGGCGCGACATGGCGGATTTCGAGCGGCGTTTGGCAACGCTTGCAGCCAATAGCGGCCATGAGCTGGATCATCTGCCGCCGGATGCCGCCGCCGAGGCGCTGCACACCAGCGTCAATGCCATGCGCGGCGAGCTGAAGAAGCGCGACGGCCTCGAAGAGGAGCGGCTGCGCGGGGCAGAACTGGTGGCGCGCCAGGACGCAGCGCTCGCCGCCATCAGGGCCGACCTCGACCATCTGACTGCCGATCTAGGCGGCGTTGACGATCTGCCGGCGCTGCTTCTACGGCTCCGCGAACGGCTGCGCCTGAGTGCGCGGCTCGCGGAAAGCCACGATCGGTTCCGCCAGCAGGCCGACGGCAAGGCCGAAGACGAGCTTCGTGCCGAGCTTGCCGGCTTCGAACGGGTTGCTGCGGATCTCGAAATCGAGCGATTGACCGAGGAAGATCAGCGACAGTTCGCCATGCATGGCGAGCTTTCGGCACGGCTGGCGGAGAACCGCCGTCAGCGTCAGGGCCTGGAAACCGGCGTCAGCGCAGAATATGCGGTTTTCGAAAAGCTCTCCGCAGAGCAGGAGGCAAAGGACCTCGCGCGGCAATGGGTCGTCCTCAAGATTGCAGCCCGCATGCTGGCCGGCTCGATGGAGGCCTATCGCGAGAAGCAAGCCGATCCCGTCATCGGGCGAGCCGGCGAGCTGTTCTCGCAACTGACCGGCGGGCGTTTCTCCCGCCTCGTCGAAGCCCATGATGAAAGCGATGCTTTGCAGCTGCTGGCCGAGCGTGCTGCCGGCGAGCGCGTGCCGCTCGACGGTCTGAGCGAGGGTACGGGCGACCAGCTCTATCTTGCCCTGCGGCTGGCGTTCCTCGAAGATTATTCCACCCGCAACGAGCCGGCACCGCTGATCGTAGACGATATCTTCCAGACCTTCGACGACGAGCGCGCCCGCGCAGGGCTGCAGGTCCTTGCCGCGACGGCCGACCGTTTCCAGACGATCCTCTTCACCCATGAGAAGAGCGTGGTCGAGATTGCCAAGAGCGTGATCGGCGGGGATCTCGACTTAATCCAGCTTTGACTTCAAATCGCGTTATGGCATCGATGGGATGTGCAATCGCGTCGGTACCACGATCTTGGGGTCCGATTTGTCGCGGCTGTAGGCGGGATTGAGCGAGCGATCGATGAAATCCTGCGTGGCGTGAAGCCGACGGAGGTTTTGTTTTTCCTGTTCGAACCGCTTCTTTCGCTCTCCGGATTTATCCGATCCGCGCGACAGCGATTCGTGGTGATAGAGGCAGGCAAAAGGTGTCCAGACAATGCGGTAGCCGGCCTTGTGCGCCCGCAGGCAGTAATCCACGTCATTATAGGCGACTGCGAAATTCTCCTCGTCGAACAGACCGATCTTCCGAAGGCACTCACCCGAGATCAGCATCACGGCGCCGGTCACGCAGGTCATCGTATTGCGCACATGCAGCCGGTTCATGGGGCCACCGAACTCCTTCGGCTTGTTCATGTACCAATGACCTGCCAGTCCGCCGAAGCCGATGACCACACCGGCATGCTGCATCTTGTCATTCGAAAACAGCAATTTGGCGCCGACGATACCGGTCCTGTCATAAGCGAGGCAGGAGACCATCTCCTTCAGCCAGCCGGGCTCGATGACTTCGACATCGTTGTTGAGGATCAGGTAGTGCTCACCTGTCGCCGAACTCAGGCCGCGATTGACCGAGCGCGAGAAAATGAAGGCTTCCGGATTGATGACGGCGGAAAAGCGAGGCTGAGTTTTCCGATAATGCTCATAGAGATCGAGGACGGCTTGATTGGCGGAGCCGTTGTCGTTGACCAGGACTTCAAAATTGGGATAGTCCGTCTTTTCGAAGAGGTCGCGAAGGATGCGCGATATCAGATCGAGATTGTCCTTGTTCGGAATGACGATGGAAATTGTCGGCCATTCGCTGGGCGCTTCGAAGACGACCCGATGCAGGGTCTTGGTGAGAGCGTCCTCGATGGCGATCGCCTGCCGCTGCCGTTCGAACCTTTCGGTCAGCGCCTTTCTGGCGCTGATGGTTGCGGCATCCATGAATTTGCGCGAATAGGTCTTGCCGTTGCGGCGCCACCAGTTGGCGGGATAGGGCAGGTGGAGAACGCTTTCTTCGGGGATACCCTCGAGATACCGCAGCAGCAGATCGTAATCCTGCGAACCCTCGTAGCCGGTGCGGAGGTATCCGCTGCAGCTCCAGACCGATTTTCAGCTTCGGGCTCATTCGCCCTTTCATCGGCAGCAGGATGCCATCAGGCTGATTCTTCGCTCCTTCGCGGAAAATGCCGCGCTTGAGGCGAATCTCGTTCTCAAGCTGCATCCGCTCGACAACGGGCTTGTGGATTGGAGGACCTATGTCGATGGTATCTGCGCGTCTTGCGGATTGTCGTCCCGTGTTCATTTGATAGAGGGAGGCAGTCTCGAGCGGCTGATCTCCGCCAGTCAGGGCATGGTGACGGTCAATTCCACCGCGGCGCTTTCGGCCCTGCGGGCTCGGAGGGCAGTCAAGGCGCTCGGAGCTGCGGTCTACGATATCGATGGGCTGAGCGACCGGAAGCCTCTGGATCGCTTCTGGCTGGATCCGATCCCGCCATCGCCGGAGCTGTGCGACGCGTTCTTTCGATTGCTTGCAGCGGCGGTGCAGGTGCGCGGCAATTTCTGTTCCGGTGAGGGGGCACGTGCCGCCGCCACGCAAATCGCCGAGCGATTGCTGTTGCGGACGGTCAATCTGCCGGGCGCCCATATCGACCCGCCGCCGAGGCAGAAGCCGTTGAAGGTCCACGTTCCATGAGCGCGATGAGGAGCTTGGCTGATGCAGCCGCCGCATGGCTGTCGATTGGCCGCCGCAGGGCCGATGGCCTTCGATGCCGAGGCGCTGAAATTGACAACGCGGCCACTTACATGTGGACTAAAACTGAACTTGACGCGCTGATTCGACGTTAAGAAGAAGTACATTTCGGTTTGCTGGGAGCAAACATCGTGGATGACAGCAAGATGGAAAGATTCATGTTGAAGGAGCTGCTGATCATCATCGCAGCCCTCGTGCTTGTTTCCGTAGTGCTTTTGGCGATCATTATTATCGGCAACTACTGATCGGCGCACAAAACGGCTCATCAAAGCGCGGCTATTTTTGCCGGATATATCGGACTGAAATTTATTCCTGGAAAATGGTGGGCGATGAGAACCCACCAGAGCCTAGTAAAGTCAATATTTTAACCGAAAATGAGACACCTAAAAAAGTTGAGTGTTTTCAGTCTTCGGTAAATTCAGGTGTCTCAACAATAGACGAAGCTGCGCGCTGGCTTGTCCTCAACAGGGCAAGCATTATAGGCGCAGTCATTCCCGCTCTCAAAGCGAAGTTCGGGCTCAGCAATATTGATGCGATTGAGACGACAAAACGCGCTCACGCTTTCCAGTATGGGGAGCGTCCGTGATGTCGGAATTCAAGGTATCCGCCGCTCTGCTTCGCACCTTGCCGCGCCTGATGTCGCGCGCCGATCCGATCCGCGATCAACGCTTCGAAAGCGGCGCCGGCACGAAGGCGGCGACTGAAGCCTATCGGCGTCAAAGTGCGTCCATCGCTGCCGGCCGCGTCGTTAAGCAGAGTGCGAGACGTAAGCCGTCGCCTGAGGAACGCGACAAAGCCATCGAGCGCCGCCGCACGTGGGCGGGTGGCGGCAACATGCCCAAGGACGTTCGCGCCTGCTACAGCGAGGCGGAACGGGCCGCGCTGTCGGTCATTGCGGAACAGTGCAAGCGGCGCGGCTTCTGTGATCTGTGCCTCGATGAGATCGCACGCCTCGCTGGCGTTGGCCGCACCTCCGTCCAGAACGCTATCCGCAAAGCCCGCTCGAAAGAGCGCGGGCATATCAGTGTCCGCGAGCGCCGCCCGCAACGCGGCCTGATGAGCGACACCAACATCATCAGGATCATCGGGAAGACCTGGCTTGGATGGATTGAACGCGCGCTCACCTTCAGGCGTAAGGGTGGGTTCAAACGTCTGAACGCTTCAGAGACTGAAGATAAAATCTCTCTCTCTCTTTATGCCGCACCGATGAAAATGGCTTTGGAAGGGAGTGGAGGCGCAGCCTCTGGAACCATATTCCACCAGCCTCGCCAAGCCTCGCACTCACCGCATAGCTTCGGAGGTGTAAGCCGTGGATGACTTCAGCGAAGCGGACGAAACCTCAACTGATCCGAATGTTGCGGACGATGGCAAGAGGCCGACGCTGAAAGCGATGCGACTTCTGGAGCGTCACCTGAAGCAACATGGCATGACGCGCAACCAAGCAAAGACGTTGGTGAGGTGGTTTGCTGGGTCGCAGTCGATCACCGCCGCTGCGATACGAGATCGTATTCAGGCAAATCTCCCCGAGAAGAAGCCGCGGTGAAGCCAAGGAGGCGGGGGGTGGCAAAAGTTTGGAAGCATCGCCCGGCTAGACCCGCGCCCCCCTCATTCGCGGATTTTTTATTTTGGAGCCGAGTTTTTTGCCGGCTTGACCATCTCATTTACAGACTTGGCGGCGATTTCACTCGCTAAGCTATTGTTTAGAAACGCATTTATTGCGGGAAGCCCGTCGAAAATGGCGAAAAATAGCGAATTAATTACCGTCGACATTTTCGGCCAACTGATTGCCGATGACGTGATTTCCGAAGGTGCCGGCCGAGAGGTTGTTTCGCTCGCATGCGCTGAATGCGGCTCATCTTTCGAGACTGTGCGGCACGTTGGCCGTCCGCATTCGTTCTGCTCGGACGCTTGCCGCATTCGTCACGCCAAGACTCAGCGGAAGGCGTTCATGGGTGGCGAGGTTCAGCCGGAACGCTGCGCAGCGTGTGGCGGCGAAATACCGCCTCGCGTCGGCCGCCACGGGAGGTTTCGGCGGTTTTGCTCACCTCGCTGCCAGAAG
This sequence comes from Rhizobium sp. UFLA01-1127, assembly GCF_059803845.1. NCBI lineage: Bacteria > Pseudomonadati > Pseudomonadota > Alphaproteobacteria > Hyphomicrobiales > Rhizobiaceae > Rhizobium > Rhizobium sp. UFLA01-1127. The sequence continues at coordinate 20,847 of NZ_JAUQTZ010000077.1, forward strand.
AGGGGGCTTCCTGGGGTTACAGGCCAAATCGATCTCTTGAGTTTCATCAACCCACAGAAAGGATAAATCCGACATGACACCAGAAAATGCGACCATCGACGAAGAGCGCCGCCGCAAGTCAAAGGCAGTCGCGCGTGCTGTCGCCCGCCTCGCTGACAATCTCGGATATGAGGCTGAAATTGTGTTCGAGGGTGCTATCAGAGGCGCAAGCGCCGTGCTCATCGCGAGCGGCATTGCACCGGCCGATGTCTCCCGCCTGTTGATTAACTCGGGTCGCCTGATCGAGACTCTTGACCAGGACAACGAGTCGTGACAGCCTCGCGTTGTTTCGTCCTCTGCCTTCAATCGGCAGGTCAAAGCGACAACTTGCACGCCAGGCGCTGCAAGGCTGGGCTGTCAGAGGAACGATCGCTCGCACGCCAGGCGCTGCGAGGACAGGTACGCCGGGCGCTGCCTCTGTTTGATTTCCCTAAAAACAACCGCTCGACGGGCAATGACGCCGTATGCGTGCGCCTGATCGACTTTCCTACGGAGACCGCCATGTCGGTACTTACTCGTATGCCGCGCGCTGTTATCGGCCGTGTGAATGCCAATACTCCCGATCCGGGCCGCATTGTCGCGGCGCTGCAGACCGGCTTCGAAGACTTCAAACGCGTCCACAATGAGCGGACGGATAATTTCCAGAAGGCTGTCGATGAGATCAACGGCAAGATCGCCGGCCTTGTCTTCAACGGCTCTGGCCTCAACAATGGCGCTCCGGTAGATCCGGAATATACCGGCGTCTTTTCCTCATGGTTCCGCTATGGCGACGAAGACGAGACGCTGAAAGCGTCCAATCGGACCGGTATGCGCCAGCAGATCCATGCGGCCATGAGCGCCGGCTCCGCTTCTGACGGCGGCTACCTCGCGCCAGTCGAATGGGATCGTAAGATCCTCCAAACGCTCGCCACGGTAAGCCCGATGCGCCGCCTCGCCACGGTTGTTCCGACCGGCGTTCGCGGCTACTCCACGGTTTGGAACCTTGGCGGATGGGGATCTGGCTGGGTTGGCGAAACAGCAGCTCGCGCGCAAACGTCCACGCCGACCATAGCTCCTCTCACTTTCATGGCCGGCGAGATCTACGCAAATCCAGCCATTACTGCGAACCTCCTCGATGACGCCGATTTCGATATGGCGGCATGGCTGGCGTTGCAGTTGGCCGACGAGTTCGCCAAGCAGGAAGGCCCGGCCTTCATTGCAGGAGACGGCGTCAATAAGCCGAATGGCCTTCTGACCTATGCAACTGGCGGATCGGCGGCGGCTCTTCATCCCGGCGGCCCAATCGAGGTCGTCAACAGCGGTGCAGCGGCGACAGTGACGCCGGACGGCCTGATCGATTTCGTCTACAAGCTTTCGGCCCCGTACCGTCAGGGCGCAAGCTGGCTGATGGCTTCCACGACGGCGGCCGCCATCAGAAAGCTGAAGGATGGTCAGGATAACTATCTCTGGGAGCCGAACTACACGAAAGACGGCACGGATACGCTTCTCGGCTATCCTGTCGAGATCGACGAGAACATGCCGACGATTGCCGCTGGCAATATTCCGATCGCGTTCGGCAACTTCAAGCGCGGCTATATCGTCAACGATCGTCAAGGCACGCGCATCCTGCGCGATCCGTACACCAACAAGCCGTACGTCAACTTCTATACCACAAAGCGCGTTGGTGGCGGTCTGCAGGATCCGAACGCCTTCAAGCTTCTGAAGATCAGCGCATAACGAGCTTCGGGGCGCGCTCCAGAGGCCGTAGCCCGGCCGAAAACGGTAGCCATCTCCCCGCGCCCTGATGTGCTTCAGGGGTCAAGGTGGCAGGCAAGACGGCATCCGCACGCCCGGTGCGGATGCCGCACCATCATCAGGAGCAAGGCAATGGCTGATAAGCAATCAAATCACCCCGACGAATTCGACGATGCGACGTGTGGTTTTCACGCCAGCGCAATCGAATTGATCGAGGAAGGGGCTGACCCGATCGTCGTCGCCGATGCCTTGATCACGCAGGCAATGGCGGTTTGGGCGGCCAAAACAGGCCGTTTCAAAAACGCCGAAGCCTTCCTCAGACAATGGGCCATCTTAAGGGACGCGCACTAATGGCAACGCAGGATCTGGAAAAGCTCGTCGTGCAGCTCTCTGCCGACTTCAGGAAATTCGAAAACTCGCTCAATCGCCAGACGAACCAGGCCAATAAGCAGTTTCGGGCGATCGAAAAGCGCGCCATCGAGATGAACAAGAACCTTGAGAATTCGTTTTCTACCCTGGGAGTGAACGTCGCCAAGGCATTCGCGCTCATCGGTGGCGCGAAGGGCCTTCAGGAGTTGTCCGACTCCGCGATTAGGATCGAGAACGCGTTGAAGGTTGCCGGTCTTTCCGGCGATGCTCTCACGAAAACGCTTGATCAGCTTTATGCCGTCGCATTGAAGAACCACGTTCCCATCGAGGCCATAGCGCAGCTTTATAGCCGCGTCGCTCTTCAGCAGAAGGAACTTGGCGTTTCCAGCCAGCAACTGGTCGGCTTCACCGATCTTGTCGGCAAGGCACTGCGCATTACTGGTGTCGACGCGGAGCAGGCGGCCGGCCCAATGCTTCAGCTCAGCCAGGCGCTCGGTAGCGGCACGGTTCATGCTGAAGAATTCCAGTCAGTCATCGAAGGGATGCCGGCGCTCGCACAGGCCGCCGCCAAAGGTATCAAGCAGGCGAATGGTTCGGTTGCCGAGCTGAAAAACCTCGTCAACAACGGCAAGATTTCCAGCCGGGCCTTGTTCGATGGCATTGTTGCTGGCGCGTCCGACATGGAAACCAAATTGAAAGGCACGCAGACGACGATCGGGCAGGCGTTTGGCGATTTGCGTACGTCGCTCACGCGCGCCGTTGACAACTTCAATAAGGCTTCCGGCGCCGGCAACGCCGCGATCGACGTCATCGAGAAGGCGGTGATCCGGATAAACGAGCTGAATTTCAACCAGCTCGCCCAAAACATAAAGGATGTCATCACCTGGCTCGACAATCTCGGCAAGGCCTATGACAAACTTCTTTCCGGCGCCTCGGAAAGCGGCGGCTCGTTCTATGACAAGCTGCAGAGCCTGAGCAAATCCATCAATGGCGGTAAGCCGCTGATCGATACCACTGGGACGGCATTTACCAACCAGCCCATTGACGTAAATCAGCTTGGAAGGGAATACGACGAACGCCAGAAACATGCCGATGGCGAACGCCTGAAGGCGCTGCAGGAGCAGCTCGACGCCGCACAGGAATTGCAGAAGGCAATGGGCCTGCCGCTCAACAATGACGCCAATCTGGAAACCATCCGGCAGATCGACGAGCTGCGTGACAAGACGAACGCGGCCAAGGATGCCGTTGTGTCGATGAAGGAGGCCGCAAAGGCGGCCGGCGGGGTGCAGGGGCCTCCGGATCTTCGCAAGTTTCAGAAGAAGGAAGGCTTCAAGGACGAACTTCCGCCCAGCCTGCCGATCGACATAAACGACCAGAAATACGCGACGACGGGCACCAAGACGCCGAAAGACAAGTCTGGCGGCGCAGATGCCAAGGCCTATGATCGCGAAACGCGCCAGGTTAGAGAGCGAACGGCTGTCCTCAACGCGCAGACCGAAGCTCAGTCGAAACTCAATCCCTATGTCAACGATTACGGCTATGCGGCCGAGAAGGCCGCGACGGCGCAAGAGCTGCTGTCGGCGGCCCAGCGCACCGGCAATGCAGCCGGCAAGGAGCTGACCGATGTCAACCAGCTGTTGAGCGGTGATTTCTCGAAGCTGACGCCGGCCGCCCGTGCGCAGGCGGAAGCCATGCTGGCGCTGGCAGAAGCCAATGGTTATGCGACGCAGAAGAGCAACCAGCTCAATGATTCGCAGGATAAGCTGCGGCAGAAGATGGAGGATTGGCGCGCCACCAGTAAGGATGCATCGGAAGGCTTCATCAAGGATCTGATTGACGGCAAATCGGCCGTCGAGGCATTGGGCGGCGCGCTCGAAAAGCTTGGCGACAAGCTGCTCGACAGCGCCTTTGATAGCCTGTTTGGCACGTCGGGCACCAATAACTGGTTTTCGAAACTCTGGTCATCGATCGGCCTGAAGGATGGCGGTCCCGTCAAGCTGGCGGGCGGTGGTTCTGTTCGCGGTCCCGGCGGCCCGCGTGATGACAAGATCCCAGCCATGCTTTCGGATGGTGAGTACGTCGTCAATGCGGCCGCCACGAAAAAGAACCGGGTGCTTCTCGAAGCCATCAACAGCGGCCGCGTTTTACGCCGTGCTGATGGTGGCATAGTTTCGGCACCGACCCTTCCGAACCCGTCGCGTATCGCTTCCGCTGCCTCGGCCCAGGCGGGGCCATCCTTCACCTATGCGCCCGTCATCGATGCACGCGGTGCTGATGCGGCGGCGGTCGCGAGAATCGAGCAGGCGCAGATCCGTGCCAATCAGGATTTCGAGGCTCGGACCATTAAGGCGATCCGAAACGCCAACAGCCGTGGCGTGAAAATGGGGAAGTTTCGCTGACGGTGCTAGCTCACGTAAGTCGCCAAGTTGGAGACATTGGTCAGCGCGCGACAAGTTGGCGCTTGCTGCGCGGGTGCGTAAGTTGCCCACCTGGCGAATTGCTCCATCGCGAGACAAAATAAAACCCGCTAGGCTCGCGATTTCCTAGCGGGTGGTTTGTTGTTTCAACTTAAAACTATTAAACGCCTAAATCGGCTATTTCTGGGTTAGTGGTTCATCATAAGTAAAATATATCCCACGATGATAAGCAAATGTGCAATCTGAGTCGTCAAATCATAAGTACTTCCTTTCTACCTGCGCGATCGCTGTGTCTTCGACCGCTGTGTAATCTTGCCGACTCACCAGCCAGCAGTGAGATGCTTATAAATATAAATGACGCCTAATTCAAGGAAATACTGTTCTATGGATAAAAATTAATGCTTTGTAGAGGGTGATCTATTTGGGGCGCTGATAGATCCCAGCAGGGGGACCCGATGCCGCCTGCCTATTTCGTTTCCTTTGTGCGCAGCTCGCTACAACCTGGCGCTTGCTGGCAAACCCGTTCCCATCCGGAACGCCTTTCAAGTTGCCAAGTTGGCGACCTGCGGGTTTGCCAGAAGTCAGATCAGGACGACATCTTGTCGCTCTGAAATGGAGCGGACTCAGCAAATTTGCCGACCCCATCGCCCTCCTGTTTTTTCACAAATCAGGGATCTTTGAAGGCAGCCTTTACTTCCTTCTTGACCCTCTTCATGTCCCGCCTTTTGGCCCAATGATAGCGGCCGAATGTGTCGCTGAAACCGACCCTCCAGATTTTCGAATCGGCAATCGTCTCATTCTTGAGCTGCAGGAATGCGGTGTGCCTATCACCAACATCAATACGATTTGGCAATCCGCCGCTGAATGGGCCGATCGAGTGATTTGCCTGTTGTGGATAATTGTGGAGGGGGTGGAAAACCACATCCGCCTCCTTCCATGGCTGGAAGCGCTTCTTATGACCAACAGCCAAATGAATGACGACCGGCCCAGGTCCATGATTCCATGCCGTCAGCGCCAGGATCTCTTCGGTACTTGAATATGAAACACCCTCCGCGTTTGCGTTCTGAACACCTGCAATGGCGCTGAGTGTGAAGAAGACGCGGACCTTCGGCTTCGGATAGATGAACTTGGACCATACATTCCAGACAAAAGCGGAGATCGCGACGACGAGGGAGCAGAGGCTCAGGATCAAGGCCCAATCCGCCGTCGTCAGGCCGGGTGTTTGAGCCACTTGCGCAGCGCCGTTCGCTAGCATGGAAATCCCTATTTCTTGGGGTGACGCTTCGGATTATCGAAATCTACCGTCCCGTCCTCGTGGCCGGTGAGGGAAAGTTGGACCCATTTTTCCCCAGCCGCCTCGACTTCTGTCCTGGCCCAGACTTTTTCCGTGCCGAGAACGCGAGGTGGGGGCACCTTGCCTTCTTCGACCAGCCGATCCAACGCCGCCGGAGTAATCCCCAACACAGCAGCCGCAGCTGCATGACTAAGGCCGATGGGCTTGATCGTCTCGACCTCGACGGATGCTCCCTGCTGAATTTCTTTGCGAAGGTTCGCTATCTCTTTCCGCTGCGTGAAAAGCATCTGGGTGATTTCGTCGATATCAACGCCGCTGTTCTGCAGGGCAAAATTCAGCAGCTCAATGATCTGAGCATTCATCGACCGCCCATTTTCAGCCGCAAGGCGCTTGATCTCGTCGCGCATGCCTTCGGGAAAGCGAACAATGTACTGATCGAGCTTGTCGCTCGGGAAGCGCTTCTTTTCAGCCATGACCCACCTACACTGTGATATCTCGATTTGCGATATTTTTTGGCTTGACGCAATGATCTCGACTTGAGATAAATTCCTATATCGAGTCGCGATATAGGAGTGCCAGCCGATGAAAAGTGAAGAGAGTCGTAGAAATCAAGATCAATACATTGTCCGCTTCCCGGAGGGCATGCGGGCGCGCATCAAGGATGCGGCAGAAAAGAACTGCCGTTCGATGAATGCAGAAATTCTATTCCAGTTAACCCGCGCCTACACGCGCGACGAAACGCAAAAAGCCGACGCTACGGCCTGAGAAACCAGCGTCGGCTTTTTCGTGTGCATAGGAAAGGTATCAAATGCAGACGGATCATAAACTAGAAAACGTCAGTCCCGCAAGCCTTGTATCCGGCAGATACGGCAAAAGACCAATCGACGACATCAATTTTGCGGTTGATATGCTTCGCACCGTGCATCTTGCTCTGCGTGCTCGCGACTTTCACGATGAAATTGAGATTGAGGCCGTCAGCGATGTCACATCATGCGCAATCGACGTCCTTAACAAAGCTATGATGGCATTGAGTAACTGCGGGGAGGGCCGGTGATGTCAAACACCCTCTCTCGTCGCACCTTCCTTCAATTCGCCGCCGGCTCCGCCGCAACTTTTCCGGCCGCAGCGATCGCGGGGGAGGGCGGGAAAACCGCCCGCCTTTCCCCGCAGGAGGCGGAACTTTCCAATCTCATCAGTCAGCACGCCTCGTTGCGTGATCGCCTTGAGGTGCTGGGTGAGATTATCGAGACGTTGGTGCTTCGCCCGGACAGACCTGAAGGAACGATCACGCTCGCCGGCGTGGTGACCAGGAATGCGGATTATCCTCCCCCAAGTTTGGAATTCGAGCGCCACGCTCAATCAGACTTAGACAAGTTCTTCCGCAGGCGCCTTTCCGAACTTGAAGGATTGCCTTTCGGTCTGGCGTTGTCGCAGCGGATCAAGGAAGATTGGCTGAGGGCAAGTGAGCTGCTTTCGCAGCGCCGGATTGCTGCGCAGCAGTGGAATGAAGAAAGCGGGCTTCGCGAGGCCGATGAAGAATATATCCGCCTTCTGGACGATCGTGATTCGCTTGAGGCGCGTATTTCCGAGATGCCATGTGCCTCCGCTCGCATGGTTATGATGAAGGCATCCTACGCCGTTGGCTGGGCAGACGAGCGCTGCGCTGATGCGGACGAGTTCGAGGGTCGATATCTGGCCTCAATTCTCAAATCCATGCTCCCGCTGATGGAGGCGCAGGAATGAAAGGCGCGGCCGGCACCACACTCCGCTCTCTCTCGCTGCCTCGTTTCGCCTTGCGGCGGGACGAAGCTGCCGCATCGTTGGCAATTTCACCTTCGCTATTCGACAATTGGGTGCATGACGGTCTGATGCCGCAAGGCCGGAAGATCGGTGGCGTTATGCTGTGGGATACCGAGTTGATTCGTGCTGCTTGGCAGGCGCTGAATGAGTTCGATGCAGCGCGCGCAAAAGACGACGGTGAAAACCCGTTCGACAATTTGGTGGCATGATGAAGACGGAACTTCGCCACCTGGTGCATGATCCCGACAAGCGCGGGAACGATCGCTACTATGTCCGGATCAAGGGACGCCCGAAGATCCGCATCCGTGAGACCTTCAAGGATGCGAGCGGCAACATCACCCGAGAATTCATGGCGGCCTATTGGGCCGCCATGACGGTGTTGAAGTCTGAGGAAGCGCCCAAAAAGCCGGAGCTGCCGCGCGAGGAAACATTCAACTGGCTTTTCGACCAGT
>NZ_JAUQTZ010000078.1:0-28918 GCF_059803845.1 Rhizobium sp. UFLA01-1127
GATCCGGAGCTGGCGGCCGAAGTGGTCGATGTGCTCGGCAAGCTTGCCAATGAAGGCACCACCATGGTCATGGCGACGCACGACCTGCGCCTTGCCTCGAAGATCGCCAACAATGTCGTTTTCCTAGAAGCGGGCATCATCGTCGAGACCGGCTCCTCGCGCAGCATCTTCGCCAATCCCTCGCAGGAGCGGACGAAGCAGTTCATCTCGACGCTGAATTCCGGGCTCAGCTACGACATCTGAGAGAAAGTGCGGTTTGCCAACGGGTCGCGCATTGACGCTGTGCGGCCTTCCGTTTAGCTCTGACGTCATGAACACGGCACGCGTTCTCGTAGTGGTAGGAAGGCGCATGGGCAGGATGGCGTAGCCATCCGGCGAAAGCACCCATGCGCGGTAAGCAGGCTCCTGACGGGGCCTTTTTTATTGCCCTGAATCCAGGCTGCGCCCCGTCAGATCTCCCTCGATTTCTCATCCGCACGACGGACAAGGCCATGACGCGCACCGAAAACCGTATCGAGCATCCAGCCCCGCAAGCAACTGACGACAGGACCACAGAAAGAGCCGCCGCACAGCCGCGGCCAACAACCCTCATCCTGCTCTCGGCGATTGCCGTACTGCCCGTGAACATGATCCTCCCTTCGCTGCCGAAGATCGCAGCGGCATTCCACGCCGATTTCGCCCTTGTGAACCTCTCGGTTGCCGGCTTTTCCATTGTCACCGCGTCCCTTGAAGCCATCGGCGGCGCGATATCGGACCGGTTCGGCCGCCGGCCTGTCGTCTTGATGGCGCTCTCGATCTTCATCGCCGCCTCGATCGGCTGCGTTCTCGCGCCGAATATCGGCATCTTCCTGCTATGCCGTATGATGCAGGCCTGCGTCGGACCGTGCTATTCCGTCGCTCTCGTCATCATCAAGGAAACCTCGGATGAGCGCCAGACCGCGAGCAAGTTCGGCTATCTCGCCATGGGTTGGGCGCTGGCGCCCATGGTCGGGCCGCTCTTCGGCGGATCGCTGGACGAGCTTTTCGGCTGGCAGGCAAGCTTCATCGTCCTCGCGATCCTCGGCATTGCCGCCCTCCTCCTCGCCATACGTGAGTTGAAAGGATCGAGAGCGCCTTTCCCGGATGCGCGCAGGAACTATCTCGCCTCCTATGGGCTGCTTCTGCGGTCGGCTCGATTCTGGGCCTACACGCTCTGCATGGCCTGCTCGATGGGTGTGCTTTACATCTTTCTCGGCGGAGCACCGCTCACGATAGGCGATGCGCTCGGCGGCTCGAGCGCCAGGCTCGGCTTCTACATGGGCCTGGTTCCCGCCGGCTTCATTCTCGGCAGCTATCTGGCCGGTCGCTACGCGGCAAAAATCCCGCTCGGCATGATCCTCGTCGTTGCGCGGCTTCTGACCTGCATCGGCCTGTCGATCGGCTTCGCTTTGTCGCTATCGGGCGCGGCACATGTCTGGGCGCTCTTCGGCCCTTGCATCTTCATCGGCATCGGCAACGGCCTTACCATGCCGGCTGCCAATAGCGGCGCCATGTCGGTCAGATCGGACATGGTCGGAACGGCAGCCGGATTGGCCGCCGCCATGAGGATATCGGGGGGCGCGCTGATCGGCTCGGTCGGCGGGCTGTTCATCGCGCAATCGTCAACGATCCATACGCTTTTCGCCCTGATGCTGGCATCCGCACTGCTCGCGCTGCTGGCTGCATTTTGGGCGGCCATCCTCGATCGGCAGGCTCGCAAACCAAGTTGAAACGTTGATGCCGCAAAGCCCGACTGCAAAAGTCGGGCTTTGCGGCAGAAGATGGTCACCATCTCAGTCGAGGGCCGGCTTCATAAGCCCAGCTTGCCGCTCAGGCGCCATAGACGACGAGCAGATCCTTGGCGTCGATCTGGTCGCCGGCGCGCACCAGCACCTCGGAAATCGTGCCGTCCTTCTCGGCATGCAGCGCCGTCTCCATCTTCATGGCCTCGATGGACAGCAGCACGTCGCCGGCCTTGACCGTCTGGCCGGGCGAGACGAAGACCGTCGAGATGACGCCCGGCATCGGCGCGCCGACATGGGCGGCATTGCCGGTTTCGACCTTGCGGCGGACGGCGCTGCCGGAAGCGCCATGGGCGCGATCCGGCACCTTGATGCGGCGCGGCTGACCGTTGAGTTCAAAGAACACCGTCACCATGCCCTTCTCGTCGGTCGCCGTCATCGCCTGGTTGACGATAACAAGCGTCTTGCCCTTCTCGATCTCGGCAAAGAGCTCGTCGCCCTCCTTGAGGCCGTAGAAATAGGCGGGCGTCGGCAGCACCGAGACCGGGCCGTATGTGTCGGCCGCAAGCGCATAGTCGGTAAAGACCTTCGGATACATCAGGTAGGAGGCGAATTCGAAATCGTCGACCTTGCGCTCCAGCTTGGTCTCGATGACCTTGCGCTCGGCATCGAGATCGGCGTCGGTGAGCAGCGAGCCGGGACGGACGGTATAAGGCTTGTCGCCCTTCAGCGCCTTCTTCTGCAGCGCTTGCGGCCATCCGGACGGCGGCTGGCCGAGATCGCCCTTCAGCATGGAGACGACCGAATCCGGAAAGGCGATATCCTTGGCCGGGTTCTCGACATCGGCAACCGTCAGATCCTGGCTCACCATCATCAGCGCCATGTCGCCGACGACCTTGGAAGACGGCGTCACCTTGACGATATCGCCGAACATCTGGTTGGCGTCGGCATAGGCCTGCGCCACCTGGTGCCAGCGGGTCTCGAGACCCAGCGAACGCGCCTGTTCCTTGAGGTTCGTGAACTGCCCACCGGGCATTTCGTGCAGATAGACTTCCGAGGCCGGCCCCTTGAGGTCGCTTTCGAAGGCCGCATATTGATGGCGAACGGCTTCCCAATAGAAGGAGATGCGGCGGATCCATTCGGGATCGAGGCCCGGATCGCGCTCGGAGCCTTTAAGGGCTTCGACGATCGAGCCTAGGCAGGGCTGCGAGGTATTACCCGAGAGCGCGTCCATGGCCGCATCCACGGCATCGACGCCGGCCTCCACGGCAGCAAGCACGGTCGCGGCCGCAATGCCCGAGGTATCATGCGTGTGGAAGTGGATCGGCAGGCCGGTAGCCTCGCGCAGCGCCTTGAACAGAACCTTGGCCGCAGCCGGCTTCAGAAGGCCGGCCATGTCCTTCAGCGCAATGATATGGGCGCCGGCCTTTTCGAGCTCGACGGCGAGATCGGTATAATACTTCAGATCGTATTTCGGGCGGGCGGAGTTGAGGATATCGCCCGTGTAGCAGATCGCCGCCTCGCAGAGCTTGTTCTCCTCGACGACCGCATCCATCGACACGCGCATGTTCTCGACCCAGTTCAGGCAGTCGAAGACGCGGAAGAGATCGACGCCGCCCTTTGCGGCCTGGCGCACGAAATATTTGACGACATTGTCGGGATAGTTCGTATAGCCGACGCCATTGGCACCGCGCAGCAGCATCTGCAGCAGCAGGTTCGGCGCGCCCTCGCGGATCAGCGCCAGACGCTCCCATGGATCTTCCGTCAGGAAGCGCATGGAAACGTCGAAGGTGGCGCCGCCCCAGCATTCCAGCGAAAGGAGCTGCGGCAGGGCGCGCGCATAGGTGCCGGCGACGCTGGCGATATCATGGGTACGCATGCGGGTGGCGAGCAGCGATTGATGGCCGTCGCGCATCGTCGTGTCGGTCATCAGCACGCGCTTCTCGTTGCGCATCCATTCGGCGAACTTCTGCGGGCCGAGCTGATCCAGCAGTTGCTTGCTGCCGTCCGGAACCTTGCCGTCGATATAGGGCAAAACCGGTTCGGCCGTCTTCGGCGAGGGCGCCGGCCGGCCGCGGGCCTCGGGATGCCCGTTGACGGTGACATCGGCGAGATAGGTCAGAAGCTTGGTGGCACGGTCCTGGCGCTTGACCTGCTGGAACAGTTCCGGCGTCGTATCGATGAAGCGCGTCGTGTAGCTGTTGTCGCGGAACTTCGGATGCGTGATGATCGCTTCGAGGAAGGTCAGGTTCGTTGCGACGCCACGGATACGGAATTCGCGCAGCGCCCGGTCCATGCGGGCGATCGCCTCCTGCGGGTTCGGCGCCCAGGCCGTCACCTTCACCAGCAGCGGATCGTAGTAGCGGGTGATGATGGCGCCGGTATAGGAGGTGCCGCCGTCCAGACGGATGCCGAAGCCGGAGGCCGAGCGATAGGCGGTGATACGGCCGTAATCCGGGATGAAGTTATGTTCCGGGTCTTCGGTCGTCACGCGGCACTGCAGGGCATGGCCGTTGAGGCGGATGTCCTCCTGCTTCGGAACGCCCGATTCCGGCGTACCGATGGCAAAGCCGTCGAGGATATGGATCTGCGCCTTGACGATGTCGATGCCGGTGACGACTTCGGTCACCGTGTGCTCGACCTGGATGCGCGGATTGACTTCGATGAAGTAGAATTTGCCGGTATCGGCATCCATCAGATATTCGACGGTGCCGGCGCCGACATAGTTGGTTGCGCCGGCGATCTTCAGCGAATAGGCGGCCAGTTCCTGGCGCTGTGCTTCCGTGAGATAGGGCGCCGGCGCGCGCTCGACGACCTTCTGGTTACGGCGCTGAACCGAACAGTCGCGCTCGAACAGATGCACGACATTGCCATGCGTGTCGCCGAGGATCTGGCTTTCGACATGGCGGGCGCGCTCGACGAGTTTTTCGAGATAGACCTCGTCCTTGCCGAAGGCCGCCTTCGCCTCGCGCTTGGCTTCCGTCACTTCCTTGGCGAGATCGGCCTCGGAGCGGATGACGCGCATACCGCGGCCGCCGCCGCCCCAGGAAGCCTTGAGCATGACCGGATAGCCGATCGCGGCCGCCATCTTGGCGACTTCCGTCATGTCGTCAGGCAGCGGCTCGGTGGCCGGCACGACGGGCACACCGACCGAGATCGCCAGATTGCGCGCGGCGACCTTGTTGCCGAGCTGGCGCATGGTATCGGCGCGCGGGCCGATGAAGATGATGCCGGCGGCATCGCAGGCGTCGACGAATTCCGGGCTTTCCGACAGCAGGCCATAGCCCGGATGGATGGCATCAGCGCCGGAAAGCTTGGCGACGCGGATGATCTCGTCGATCGACAGATAGCTCTCGATCGGACCGAGATCACGGGCAAGATGCGGACCGCGGCCGACCTGATAACTCTCGTCCGCCTTGAAGCGATGCAGCGCGAGTTTGTCTTCCTCGGCCCAGATGGCCACCGTTTTTATGCCAAGTTCGTTGGCGGCGCGGAATACGCGGATGGCGATTTCGGAACGGTTGGCAACCAGGATCTTGGAAATGGGCAATGCTGTCTCCTCACGGCATCGAAACGGGCAATGCTGCACCCGCGAAGAGAATTCTTAACTTCTTGTCACAGGAAGTTCAATTTCTCCTGCGACATCCGGCATCAAAATAGTTGCAATTACGGAATAAGTCCATTTCTGAAAGCGATGGCGACGATATGCTGCCGATTTTTGGCTTTCAGCTTGTCCTGGATGCTGTTCATGTACCAGTCGACGGTATGACTGGAGATCGCGAGCAGCCGGCTGATCTCGATCGATGTCAGGCCGTCGGCCAGATGGCTCAGCACTTCCATCTCGCGTTTGGTCAACTTCAGTTCGGCCTTTCCCGGTTCTTCGAACGATTTCACTTCGTTCCGCAGCTCCAGAAGCCGCCAGAAGGCCTTTCTGGCAACCGCGTCGAAGAGGCAGAGTTCCGTCGGGGAAAGATCGACCGCCTCGCCGCCGATCGTCATGGTTCCAAGCAGGCCGCTTCGGCCATGGATCGGAAAAATGTAGCCGTCGACGAGCCCGTTGGCGCGAGCGTCCGCCATCATCTGTTCCATTCGCCGCCAAAGCGGGTCGGTCTTCGACGCATCCACGGCATCGCGCCAGCGGAAAGGACGCTGCGCCCGGGTGGCATAACGGGCCACGGGATCGACAAGCATGTATCTCTTGCGGACATAGGTCAGCGGCCACTGATCTGGCCAGCGGCCGGCCAGCATGAAGTTGGTGACATCGATATTCGGCCGGGTTTGCTTCAGCAGGCCGTAGAAATCGAACTTGTACGAACGAAGGACCAACTCGAGCTCGGCGACGACGTCTTTGGCAAGCCTGCACTCCTCAATGATCACAAGCAATTGTATTAGCGAATGGATATTCACATCTACCTCTTGGCTTCGCAGCCTGAATTTTCGGCGGACGAGCATTGCGGCCCTGTCCGCCGGGGCCATAGCGTGCTTATTCGCGGGCAACATACTCAGGCCGACGCAAAATTGAACGCCCTTGGCGATTTTTTTACCATTCAACCCTGAATGGCGGCCGCGGCGTGACTTAATAGTGACGGATAATGCGGCGGCAGGGTCGTCCCCAAGATGTCACATTTCCACGGCGGCCGATAGCACCCTCGCCATGTCAGCGCGCTTTACGCGAAAAAATTCCCTTGAAAAAACAGCGTCGGATTCCGTTAATCGCCGGTTCAGGTAGCGATCTGTAGTGTTGCAGCATTCCAAGTTCTGCTGATGCACAGAGGGTGCCTGACGTGTCACTGTTCAAAGTCTATGCAAGAGCCCTGAAGTATCTTGGCGCGTATCGATACCGCGTCTGGATGGTCGTGATCGCAAACATCGCGCTTGCGATGACCACCATCTACGAACCGGTTCTGTTCGGCCGCATCTTCGACGCCATTGCCAAGAAGGAAGCCGTCACGCCGACCATGATGCTGTGGGCCGGCTTTGCCGTCTTCAGCGCCGTAGCCTTCATCGTTGTATCCCGCGAGGCCGACCGCCTTGCGCACGGCCGCCGCGCGACCCTGCTCACCGAAGCTTTCGGCCGCATTATCTCGATGCCGCTTTCCTGGCATAGCCAGCGCGGCACGGCGAGCGCGCTGAACACGCTGCTGCGCGCCTGCGAGGCGCTGTTCGGCCTGTGGCTCGAATTCATGCGCAACCACTTGTCGACTGCCGTTGCGCTTGTCGTCATGATCCCGACCGCCATGTCGATGGACCTGCGCCTGTCCGCAGTGCTCATCCTGCTCGGCATCTTCTACTGGACCATCGGCCGCCTGGTCATGAGCCGCACGAAGGATGGCCAGAACTCGGTCGAAAGCCACTACAACACGGTCTTCTCGCATGTCAGCGACTCGATCAGCAACGTTTCCGTGCTGCACAGCTACAACCGGATCGAGGCCGAAACCAAGGCGCTGAAGTCGTTTACCGAGCGTCTGCTGGAGGCTCAGTATCCGGTCCTCGACTGGTGGGCGCTTGCCGGCGCCCTGAACCGCACGGCATCGACCGTTGCCATGATGGCGATCCTGATGATCGGTACCGTCCTCGTCCAGGACGGCAGCCTGAGCCTCGGCGCGCTCATCACCTTCATCGCCTTTGCCAACGTGCTGATCGGCCGCCTGGAACAGCTGCGCAACTTCGCCAACCAGATTTTCGAGGCCCGCGCCAAGCTTGAAGACTTCTACACGCTCGAAGATTCGGTTCGCGACCGCGAAGAGCCGGCTGGCCTCGCCGAAATCAAGGACGTCAAGGGCGAAGTGGAGTTCCGCGACGTATCCTTCGGTTTCGCCAAGTCGTCGCAGGGCCTGCACGACATCTCCTTCAAGGTGAAGGCAGGGCAGACCGTCGCCATCGTCGGCCCGACCGGCGCCGGCAAGACGACGCTCGTCAACCTGCTGCAGCGCGTCTTCGACCCGCAGAAGGGCCAGATCCTCGTCGACGGCCATGACATCACCAAGGTAACGCGCAAGTCGCTGCGACGCTTCATCGCCACCGTCTTCCAGGATGCCGGTCTGCTGAACCGCTCGATCAGCGACAATATCCGTCTCGGCCGCGAAGGTGCGACGCAGGAGGAAATGATCCGCGCCGCCCAGGCCGCCGCCGCCAACGACTTCATCGAAACCCGCGAAGGCGGCTACGAGACCCGCGTCGGCGAGCGTGGCAACAAGCTCTCGGGTGGTGAACGCCAGCGTATCGCGATCGCCCGCGCCATCCTCAAGGATGCGCCGATCCTTGTACTCGACGAGGCGACGAGTGCGCTCGACGTCGAAACCGAAAACCGGGTCAAGACGGCGATCGACAACCTGCGCCAGAACCGCACGACCTTCATCATTGCGCACCGCCTGTCGACGGTACGCGAGGCCGACATGGTCCTCTTCCTCGACAACGGCCGCATCATCGAAAACGGCAGCTTCAACGAGCTCAGCCAGAGCAACGGCCGCTTCGCCGCCCTGCTGCGCGCCAGCGGCATCCTGACGGATGAAGAAGTCCGCAAGGCACACGCAACGGAAAACGAAGCCGCCTGATCTTCGCAAGGGGTCCAAGATAAAAGCCGGGAGAGCGATGTTCTCCCGGCTTTTTTGTTGCCGAGGTTTGTTAGGCGAGCGTGGGACCGTGTTCGATGTATGCGCCTACCTCAGGCCCGGAGAAAGCCGCGAGCAAGATCCGGCTGCCTTGATCGAACACACAACCAGCCAAAAACAAGAAAGGCCCGGCGGGAAAACCGGGCCTTTCCGTTTTCTGATCGGAGGTCAATTCGGCTGGGCGCCACCAGGAGTTAAGATCGGCGCCCCACCGGGATCGGATCAGAACTTGCGCTCGAAGCGGAGCACGCCGGCCCACTGGTCGCGGTCGGCGGCATCCCAGTTCGTGTAGGAAACTTCCGGCTGAACCAGCAGATCCTTGACCGGACGCCAGGCGACGTTGGCGGTGGCGGCGAAGATCTTCGAGTCCGTATAGGCAACCTGAGCGTTGGCCTGCAGCTTCGGATTGATCTGATAGCTGGCGCCAGTCCAGAAAGCCCAGTCGCCCCAGCCGCAATCCGCGCCGTTGGTCGGGCAAGCGGAACGGTTGCTGTTGAGGTACGAGCCGGCATACTTGTTCAGCTTGTCGCCGTCCGTGTTCCAGCCGCCCATCAGGAAGGCCTTGAAATCACCGAAGTCGGCGTCGATGCGAGCCTTGATTGCACCTTCTTCGACAATGCTGTCGTAGCCGCCGATGACGCGGAGGGTCCAGGCACCCATCTTGTAGCCGGCGCCGAGAACGACGTCCGGTGCATAGTGGTTGCCCTTGCCGGTCTGCCAGGCACCGCCGTAGGACGACGTGTCGCCCGACGAGTTGGAATCTTCGAGCGAGATGACGGCCGTGAAGCCGTTGCCGGCATCGTACTTGTAGGTGAGCTGGTTGAGTTCCTTCGGGCCGTCATAGATGACGTCGTCGTTGATGACGTTGCCGGCATAACCCATGTAGTAGTTGTATTGCGAATCGGCCTTACCGACGAGGAAGCCGCCGAGGCTGATGTTGGCCCAGAGCAGCTTGGTGCTGGTGGTGTTGCCGTCGTTCCAGTCCCAGCGGATGACCGTGTTGGTCTTCAGCGGACCGTATTCGGTATCCGTTGCCGTATCGACGGCCAGCTCGGCACGGGTATGCCAGAGCGTGCCGTTCTTGCTGCGGGCGTTGTAGGCATCGTACCATTCGCCCTCGGTACGAACCTTGCCGCCGATCTTGAGGCAGGTTTCGGTGCCCGGAATGAAAAAGTAGCCGGCGCCATAGGCGTCGCAAATGCGAACATATTGAAGGGGTTCCGGCTCGGCAGCCACGATGGCGTCAGCCGCCTGCGCTCCCGATGCGGCTGCCAGGGCGGCGGCCGACCCGAGAAGAAGACTTCTCATATTCATAGATTACTCCAATTCAGTATCGAATGGACATGAGCTATCGCGCCGAGAATCCGACGTCCCTACCCATTCCCGATTTTGACTATCCCCACGAATGCGCGGCCATCCCCCTTGGAAAAGCCGGCGACGCGATGGCGGCACTCTCCGAGAGCCGACACGTCGACCATATAACAATTA
This sequence comes from Rhizobium sp. UFLA01-1127, assembly GCF_059803845.1. NCBI lineage: Bacteria > Pseudomonadati > Pseudomonadota > Alphaproteobacteria > Hyphomicrobiales > Rhizobiaceae > Rhizobium > Rhizobium sp. UFLA01-1127. The sequence continues at coordinate 9,860 of NZ_JAUQTZ010000078.1, forward strand.
AATTTTGCACAACAAGATTTTGGGCATCCGAAAATATGTCGCAATGCAGCACAGTCATTCCGCGTTGCAGAAAAATCACGTCACACTTCCGTCGCGAAAGTGTCACAAATAAAAGATGAAGGAAAATCAAAGTATTGAGCCGCACATCAGATACGGCTCACAGAAGGCGCTCAGCGATGCTTTCCGATGTTGGCGGCACTGCGATCGCCGCCGAAGAAGGCACCTTTGCCACACGCCGGCCTCCGAGCTGAAGCCGCTTGTGTTCCAGATGGTAGGCATAGAGGAACTGCGCGGCAATGCCGATGACGACATAGATCGCACCGACGGTCGGGCTCTTGTTGGTCACATAGAGAAGAACCTGACCGGCCATGGCCAGAATCGTGCCCGCAACGAAAATGCTGAGCGAATGCCGCCCGAGGATCGTCAGCGGGTCGCTCCCCGAGCGGCGCAGCAGTTGCGAGAGCGAGGGTATGCTGATGATCAGATAGGCAAGCGCCAGCACATGCAGCAGCCGCGGCAGCGACAGGAATGTCTTGTCGAAACCGGTGATGACGGTGGGCAGGCCGAGCGTGGCGAGATAATCGCCGAGGATCCAAAGCCTGTCGGTCACCCAGATGAAGGACAGGAGCACGTAGGCGGAAGCCAGCGCGATCAGGATCGGATGCGCCGGGATCCGCCCGCCGCGCTTGACATGCATGGTCCCTGCGAAACCGATGACGAACAGGAGCTGCCAGGACAGCGGATTGAGGAACCAGAATCCCTCCAGCAAGGTCGTATGCGGCGCGATATAGTAGATGCCCGATACCATCCAGACGCCGACCGAAACCATGAGCAGAAGCAGCGGATTTCTCGCCTCCAGCAGCATGATCAGCGGCAGCATCAGGAACAGAGCGCCATACATCGGCAGGATGTTGTTGTAGCCGATCTGGTGCCCGAGCGTCAGCAGCGCGGGAATGCCCTGCGCCGGATCCATCAGCAGGGCAAGAATATTCACCTCGCAGAGCAGGCCCTTCTGGTGGAAAATCCACGCCCCTGAGATGAACAGCACCAGCGTTACGAACGTCGTGATCATATGGGCTGTATAGAGCGTGAAGGCACGTTTTACCGCCTTCAACACCATTGCCAGCCGATTGCCGGGGAGAAAACGCGTTCCATAGGCAAGACCGACGGAAATGCCGGAGATCAGCACGAAGGCTTCGGCTCCATCGGAAAATCCGAAATTCTTCGACGTGATCTGCTCGAAAATCTGACCGGGCACATGATTGATGAAGATCATCAGCAATGCCAAGGCCCTGAGGACATCCAACCGGGTATCCCGCTGCGTCGCCGGCTTGGGCACGGCCTGCCGCTCTGCGGTTGCCGGCTCGATATTCGCCCTGAAGTTCATGAACATCTCCTGTTCCGACAATCAAATGCAGTCGGGGCCAAAGAGTTCCCTCCTTGGTCCCGATCGCTGACGCAAAACAGTGCAGGAAACGCGACTGTCCGATCGGATGGCCTTCTTCGGGACGGGCGATCGCCCTGTCATTGATAGTGACCGAGTATCCTGCCGCATCGGGCACTTTTGCGACGGAAATGCGGCAATTCCGCTCGCCGGTTCGTTGTCCGCCGCAAAGCCATCCGAGTTCGAAAGCAAGCCGTTTAACGAAATGTCTTCTGTTTTTCACACGGATACCGGGAATGCCTTCGGCAGCGAGGCAATATAGCCAGTCGGCGGATTCCGTATACACGGTCAAGCTGCCAGGGCCACGCAATTGTCCTTCGCTGTAGATATCAGCCGCAACGGCATAGGGCTCTACACGATAGCTATCGGCCTGATCACGATCGCGTGCATGACCGGGGTTCTCTGTGCCCGACAGCATTCTGCCGACGGGATAGAAGAGGATTTCTTGGGGAATCAAGCTTCGGGAAAACTGGTCCGCATCCGCTTGCAGCATTTGCTCTCTACACAGCCACTCGCCCTGTATGGCGAACACATGGCCACGCTATTGCGGGTGGCTTGGACCTGACATCCCGCAAAGCATCGCGCCTAGAGCATTTCCAGGAAAGGCGCGCAGCGGTTTTCCGTCCGGAATGCGCAAAAGAAACAAGAAGATGGAGCGTTTCCGCGATTCGAAGAAAAGCAGAAGCGCTCTAGACGACGATGCCGCAAACGATAGCCGCGACGAACAGGAACGCCGCAGAAAACAGAGCGACGTGAATCGCGGTTTGTATTTTTTGCCGCGTCTTGGCGGCGCGCTTGGAACCATCGAACTGATTCACATGCGTATTCGAAATACCCAAATTCGCCATGTGTTGCCTCCGTTCGTTTTTTATGTGTCTTCCGGGCCAAGCCCAGAACGGACATTCATACATTTCCTATCAATTAGGTAGAGATGAATTTCCGTCCAGAACATGCGCCGAGAAAAATTAAACCCATTTGAAGTCGAGGACCCGAAAGATCGGCAATGCCCAGTCAGCAGAGAATGCGGCGGACCCAAATCAAGCTGCGCTCGATGGCGCTGGTATCGGCCGTCCGCTCTTCCGCTGGTCCGGCCTGGTGGCGGCTGTTATCCTCAGACCGAGCGGCGAGCCGTGTACCTTCCTGCCTCGCCGGAACCGGCGGATGAAGATAGCCCATGGTCATGCCGCCCATGAAAAACATGCCTGCCTCCACTTAACGTCTGCCCCCTCATCGGGGTCACGAAAGTTAACTGCCATTAACGAGATCATGACAGAATTGCGGCAGGTGTCAATAGTCTATACGATTGGTCGTGTTTAAACGGCCAGTTCGTTAACGTGCCGCGGGGGCGCAAGCCGTCCGCTCAAACGCGGACGAACCCCTTGCTGGCGACCATCAGGTTGCGCGTGTAATCTTCCTTCACATCGCCGGCTGCCAGCTCCCTCGCAGTCAGCCTCTCGACGACCGCGCCATTGCGCATAACGACCAGACGCTCGCACATATGAGTGATGACGCCGAGGTCGTGGCTCACCATCACGAAGGTCAGATTGCGGTCCTTGCGCACCTGTTCGAGCAGGTTGAGCACCTCGGCCTGAACCGAGGCATCGAGAGCCGAAGTCGGCTCGTCGAGCAGCAGGATCGACGGCTCGACGATCAGCGCGCGGGCAATCGCGACGCGCTGACGCTGGCCGCCGGACAGCTGGTGCGGATAGCGGAAGCGGAAGCCGGTGCCGAGGCCGACTTCGTCCAGCGCCCTGGCGATACGGGTCTCCGTGTCGCCGATCCCATGAATCGACAGAGGCTCGAGCAACAGCCGGTCGATCGTCTGGCGCGGATGCAGGGAGCCGTAAGGGTCCTGAAACACCATCTGCACCTGACGATAGAAGGCCTTGCTGCGCCTGGCGCCCTTCAGCCGCTCGCCGCCGACGCGGATCGTGCCGTCAGTGACGGGCGCAAGACCGGCAACGGCGCGCAGCAGCGTCGACTTTCCGGAACCGGACTCGCCAACTAGGCCGAAGGATTCGCCCTTGTTGACTTCGACGCCAACGGCATCGAGGGCATAATAGCCGTCATAGACGACGCTGAGATTGTCAACTGCGAGTGCTGTCGTCATGCCGCCCACTCCGGCTTGCGGTCGAGCACCGGCAGCGGGTGCCGGCTCTCGCCGATCTGCGGCATGCAGTTCAGCAGGCCGCGCGTATAGGGATGCTGCGCATTGTTCAATTCGGAAGCCTTGAGTTCTTCCACCACCTTGCCCGCATACATGACAAGTACGCGGTCGCAGAAGGACGACACCAGACGCAGGTCGTGGGACACGAAAATCAGCCCCATACCTCGTTCCGAAACGAGCTTGTCCATAATCTTCAGCACATCAAGTTGTACCGTGACGTCGAGCGCCGAGGTCGGCTCGTCGGCAATCAAAAGCTCCGGCCCGGCGATCAGCATCATGGCGATCATGACGCGCTGACCCATGCCGCCGGATACTTCGTGCGGATGCAGGTCATAGACGCGGCCGGGATCGCGAATCTGCACGGATTCGAGCATGGCAAGTGCACGATCCCGCGCCTCCGCCTTGCCCACCTTCTCATGCGTGCGCAGCGTCTCGGTGATCTGCTTGCCGATGGTCATGACGGGATCGAGCGAATATTTCGGATCCTGCAGCACCATGGCGATGCGCTTGCCGCGTAGCGACCGGCGCTCTCTAGCCGAGGCCGACAGCAGATCGATGCCGCTGAAGTCAAGCCTGTCAGCCGTGACGACGCCGTGTGACGGCGTCAGTCCCATGATGGCCCGGCCCGTCTGCGACTTGCCGGAACCGCTCTCGCCGACGATGCCCAGCCGCTCGCGGCCAAGCGTGAAGGATACGCCGCGCACGGCCTCGATGACGCCGGTGCGCGTCGGATAGCGAACCTTGAGATTCTCCACGGTCAGAAGCGTCGTCATTGCCCGCTCTCCTTCGGATCGAGCGCATCGCGCAGGCCGTCGCCGAGCAGGTTGAAGCCGAGACTGACGATGAGGATCGCAATACCCGGCATGGCTGCCACCCACCATTGATCGAGATAGTATTTGAAGCCGCTGGCGATCATGACGCCCCACTCCGGCAGCGGCGGCTGCGCGCCGAGACCGAGGAAGCCGAGACCGGCGGCCGTCAGGATCACACCCGCCATGTCGAGCGTGACGCGGACGATCACCGAGGAGATGCAGAGCGGCATGACGTGGCGGAAGATGATGCGCAGCGGCGAAGCGCCCATGAGCTGCACCGCGGCGATATAGTCCGAACGCCGCACCGTCATGGTTTCGGCGCGCGCCAGACGCGCATAGGGAGGCCAGGAGGTGATGGCGATCGCGATGACCGCGTTCTCGATGCCGGCACCGAGCGCGCCGGCGAAGGCCAGCGCCAGCACCAGTTTCGGGAAGGCGAGGAAGATATCGGTGATGCGCATGAGGATCACATCGACCCAGCCGCCAAGATAGCCTGATACCATGCCGATGATCAGCCCGATCGGCGCCGAGATGATCGCAACCAGAATAACGATATAGAGCGTCCAGCGCGAACCGTAGACGAGGCGCGAGAGGATGTCGCGCCCGAGGTCGTCGGTCCCGAGAAGATAGCCCGGCGTACCCGGGGGCTTCAGATAGGCATTGGTCAGGTCGCCGATCACGGGTGAATGCGGTGCGATGACATCGGCCAGCGCCGCCACGAGCACGAGCGCGATGATGATGAGCAGTCCGATGACGGCCAGGCGATTGGCGGAAAATTGCCGCCAGGTGACATAGGCGCGCCCGAGTCTCGCCTGCCGGCGCGACTGCGGCCGGTCGGAGAGCAGCCACTCCCTCAAGCTGGGTTGGGTGGTCTCGACAATCATTTACGTCGGGTCCTTGGATCCAGGGTCCGATACAGGAGATCGGAAATCAGATTGATGCCGATGAAGACAGTACCAACGACGATCGTGCCGCCGAGAACGGCGTTCATGTCGGCATTGCGCAGCGAACTGGTGATGTAGAAGCCGATGCCCGGCCAGGAGAACACGATTTCCGTCAGCACGGAGCCTTCGAGCAGCCCAGCATAGGAGAGCGCGATCACCGTGATCAACGGGACGGCGGCGCTGCGCAGGGCATGGCCCCAGATCACCCGCGTTTCGGAAAGACCCTTGGCACGAGCGGCGACGATATATTCCTGCCCCAGCTCGTTCAGCATGAAGCTGCGCGTCATGCGGCTGATATAGGCAAGCGAGAAATAGCCGAGCAGCGACGCCGGCAGGATGATATGGCGGAACACATCCCAGAAGACATCCCATTGCCCCTGCATGGCGCTGTCCAGCAGGAAAAAGCCTGTGATCGGCGTGAAAGTATATTCATAGGCGATGTCGATGCGGCCGGGATAGGCGACCCAGTTCAGCTTTGCATAGAAGATGACGAGTGAGACCATGGCCAGCCAGAAGACCGGAACGGAATAGCCGACGAGGCCGATGACGCGGACGATCTGATCGATGAAGCTGTTGCGGCGCACGGCGGCAAGCACGCCAAAGGGAACCCCGAACAAGGCCCCGATGATCGTGCCGACAGTGGCGAGCTCCATCGTCGCCGGAAAGACGCGCTTGATATCGTCCATGACCGGATTGGTCGTCAGCACCGAAGTACCGAAATCGCCGCTCAGAGCGCTCAGGAGATAGTAGTAGAACTGCAGATAGAGCGGCTCGTCGAGATGCATCTCGCGACGCAGGCGCTCCAGCATCGCCTGAGGCGCGTGATCGCCGGCGATCGCCAGTGCCGGATCGATCGGAATGACGCGGCCGATGAAGAAGGTAACGGCGAGTAGGCCGAGATAGGTCGTGACGGCCACGACCAGAAATCGCAGCAGACCCATGAAAAAGGGAGCGGCACGGCCCTTTTTGGGCCGCACCTGCATTTTCCGTTCGACGGTGCTCAAAGAACTAATCCTGCCGGATCATTACTTCGAGATCGGCCAGACGAAGTTGTTGTCGAAGCTCGGGCCGAGCTTGAAATCCTTCACGTCCTTGCGATAGCCGGCGACTTCCGTCTGCTGATAGAGGATGACGAAGGGGCTCGCATCCAGGAATTTCTTCTGGATGTCCTGATACATGGCGCCACGCTTGGTCGCATCGCCTTCGAAAAGCGCCGCCTTGGCTTCCTTCTCCAGCTCGGGAGAAGTCCAGGTGTTGCGCCAGACGAGCGTCTTGTTGGTGCTGGTATCGGAATTGTCGTCGTTCGTGGTGAACGTATCGGCATTGGAATGGGGATCCCAATAGTCCGGACCCCAGTTGCCGAAATAGATGTCGTGATTGCGGGCACGATACTTCGTCAGCTTCTGCTTGCCGTCGCCGGGGATGATCTCCACCTTGATGCCGGCCTGGCCGAGCGTCTGCTGGATCGCGGTCGCGACACCCGTATCCGGCTCGATGCTGCGCACGTCCATGGTGATCGAGAAGCCGTTGGGCAGCCCCGCCTTGGCCAGCAATTCCTTGGCCTTGGCAACATCGAGCTTGAACGGATTTTCGTCCAGCGAGCCGAGCATGCCCTTCGGTTCGAAGGTCTGGTGGATCTCGCCGATGCCCTTGATCAGCGTCTTGCCGATGGCGTCGTAATCGACCAGCCATTTGAACGCCTGCTGCACTTCCGGCTTGGCCAGATTGGCGTTCTTCTGGTTGAGGCTCATATAGTAGATCGTACCCTTCGGCGCGCTGGTCGAAGCGAGCTGCTGGTTCTTCTCGATAGCCTGGAGATCGGTCGGCGAAAGGTTGCGGGCGATGTCGATATCGCCGTTTTCAAGCGCCAGGCGCTGGGCCGAGCTTTCCTTCATGAAGCGATAGATGACGCGGTTGAGCTTCGCCTTTTCGCCATAATAATTTTCGTTGCGCTCTAGCACGACGGCTTCGTTGGCGCGCCATTCACGCAGCTTGAACGGGCCGGAACCGGCAAAGCCGGTCTTCAGCCAGCCGTTGCCGAAATCATTGTCATACTTGTAGTCGGCGGTCGGCGTTGCCGGCTTCACATGCTGCAGAACCAGCTTCTTGTCCACCACTTCGGCGACGGTCGCGGTCAGGCAGTTCAGCACGAAGCTCGGCGCATAGGGCTTATCGACGGTGAAGGTAAAGGTGTTCGCATCGGTGGCCTTGGCCTTTTCCGTCACATTGGCGCCGGTGAGGCCGAACTGGGTGAGAATGAAGGCCGGGCTCTTGTCGAGCTTGACGACACGCTCGAAGGACCATGCGACGTCTTCGGCGGTGATCGGATTGCCGGACGCGAATTTCAGGCCGGGCTTCAGCTTGAACGTATACGTCAGGTGATCGTCGGAGACCGACCAGCTTTCGGCAAGGTCGCCCTTGATCTTCGAGGTGTCGTTGATATCGAGGCGAACGAGCAGGCTGTAGGTGTTGCCGGTGATTTCGGCAGCCGACAGCTCATAGGCTTCCGCCGGGTCCATGCTCAGAATATCATCGAAGGCAAAGCCTTCGACCAGCGTGTCCTTGGGCGTCGCGGCATATGCGTTCGGCGCCGCCATCAGCAAAAGCGAGAGAGCGACGCTAGCGGAAAGTGCGCGGACACCGCGGTTCATCTTGGTGATCATCATTGTTTTCATTCCCCTTTTAATAAACTTTACGCAATATCAGGACGCAGTTGATCGGCTGTCTTCCTTCCAAGCGGACGCCAGGACACGAAGCCAGTTCTCCCTGCACAGCTTCACCAGATCGGCCTCACCATAACCAGCGTTCCGAAGCGCTTCAATCAGCTTCTGGTTGCCTGCTGCATCGCTAATTTTCGCAGGAATCGTGGCGCCGTCGAAATCCGATCCGAGGCCGACGCAGTCGATGCCGACACGGCCGACGAGATGATCGACATGCCGCACCATCACCTCGAGCGGCGTATCGGCATCCGAGCGCGCATCGTCGCGCAGCATCGCCGTCGCATAGTTGAGGCCGACGATGCCGTGGCTCTCCTTGATGGCATCGAGCTGCTTGTCAGTGAGATTGCGCGCCACCGGTGTCAGCGCATGAGCGTTGGAGTGGCTCGCGACCAGTGGCTGATCCGAGGTCTTGGCCACATCCCAGAAGCCTTTCTCGGTGATATGGGCGAGATCGACCAGAATGCCGAGCCGGTTGCATTCGCGCACCAGCGCGAAGCCGGCTTCCGTGAGGCCAAGTCCCGTGTCCGGCGAACTCGGATAGGCAAAGGGCACGCCATGCGCAAAGACGTTGTTGCGGCTCCAAACGGGGCCGAGCGAACGCAGGCCGGCGGCGTAAAAAGTTTCGAGCGCGACGAGATCGGCATCGATCGCCTCGCAGCCTTCCATGTGCATGACAGCGGCGAAGATACCCTTCTCCATGCAAGCGCGAATCTCGGCGGTGGAGCGGCAGAGCTTCCAGGCGCCGGCGCGGTCGAGCCGCAGCGCGATCGCCGCCATTTCCAGCGCAATGTCGAGCGAAGGCGCCCGCTCCAACGGGGTCGCCAAAGGCGTGGCATAATGGCCGTTACTATCAGGATCGGCAAAGACGAGATCGCCCGACGGAATATAAATGGCGCAGAGGCCGCCACCCAGGCCGCCGGCCCGGGCGCGCGGTGCATCGATATGGCCGCTGGACGTCCCATTCCTGAATTCGGCGATCGGATCGGCGCCGTCGCGCGCATGATGCCAGAGTCTCAAGAGAACGTCGTTGTGACCATCGAATACGGATTGCATCGTCTATCCTGGATGAAGCGCTCGAGGGAGCAAATGGAAAGCGGCCAGAATAGAAAAGCTGACAGGATTCGCCATACCCAAATGAAAAAAATTTGCATTTGCATGGAACGGCATATTTAGAAAAGAAAAGGCGGGGCAAAAACCCCGCCTCGAGAGCATGCTTTAGAACGCTGACGATGTGTCGGGCATTTCAGCGCTTGGCCCGCTTCTTCTGGCGGTAGACGTCGATGGCAACCGCCGCGACGATGATGAAGCCCTTGGCGATTTCCTGGTAATAGGCATCGACGTTGAGGAAGGTGAAGCCGGAGATCATGACACCGAGGATGACCGTGCCGATCACGGTGCCGGCGATGCGGCCGACGCCGCCTGTCAGCGACGTGCCGCCGATGACCGCAGCCGCGATCGCATCCAGCTCGTAGTTGACGCCCATGCCGGCCTGCGCCGTCTGCACGCGGGCGGCGGTAATGATGCCGGCAAGGCCCGCCAGTAGTCCGGCAATGGCATAGACCTTGACCAGATGCGCCTCGACATTAATGCCCGAGACGCGCGCCGCCTGCACATTGGCGCCGATCGCATAGGTGAACTTGCCGTAGCGCGTGTAGCGCAGCACGATATGGAAGAGGACAGCGATGATCAGGAAGACGACGACGGGCCAGATGCCGGAACCGATGAAATTGAACTGGTCGGTGAGGCCCGAGATCGGCTGGCCCTTAGTATAGAGCTTCGACAGGCCGCGGGCCGAGACCATCATCCCGAGCGTCGCGATGAACGGCGGGATCTTCGTCCTCGTAATCAGCTGGCCGTTGATGTAGCCGGCGACCAGACCAAGCAGCAGGCCGATGCCGATCGGAACGAAGAAGGGCATGTCGGTCAGCGCCGGGTATACCGTCCGCGCCCACGTCGACGACTGGGCGAAGCTCGCCGCGACCATGGCAGTCAGGCCGACAACCGAGCCGGATGAGAGATCGATACCGCCTGTTATGATGACCTGCGTCACGCCGACCGAGATGATGCCGATGACGGAGACCTGCAGGATCATGATCTTCAGGCGCTGCAAATTCATCAGGAAGCTCTGCCCGACGAAGATCCAGCCGAGGATCTCACAAAGAAGCGCAATGCCGATCAGCACCAGGAAGATGCCGAGTTCGGGCGGAACACGGCGGCGTCTTGGCCGTGTGACTGCCGGGGCGGCCGCCTCTGCAACTTTGCTAACCATGGTTCAATCCTCCCTTGCGATGATTGGCGGCGTCACTGCGCGGCCAGCTCCATCACCTTCACTTGAGTTGCTTCCGCGCGATCCAGGAATCCGGTCACCCGCCCTTCGTGCATCACCATGATGCGATCGCTCATGCCGAGCACTTCGGGCATTTCCGACGAGATCATGATGACGGCGGCGCCATTGCGCGCCATTTCGGTAACGAGACGGTGGATTTCCGCCTTGGCGCCGACATCGATGCCGCGCGTCGGCTCGTCCAGGATCAGAATGCGGGGATTGGTGAGCATCCACCGGCCGATCAGCGCCTTCTGCTGATTGCCGCCGGAGAGATTTTCGATCCGTTCGTCGAGGTTCGGCGTCTTGACGCGCAACTTCCGGGCCATCTCTTCGCAGGCCTCTTCGATCGCGGCCTCCTGAACGAAGCCGCCGCGCACGAACTTGTCGTGCAGTACGGCGACCTGCATGTTCTCCAGCACGCTGAGGATGAGAAGACAGCCCGTATCCTTGCGATCCTCGGTCAGGAAGGCCATGCGATGGCGGATCGCATCCGCCGGCGAGGAAATCTCGGCCGTCTTGCCGAAAAGCTCGATCGAGCCGGACGAGGCCGGCGTGACGCCGAATATGGTCTCTGCGACATTGGACCGGCCCGATCCGACAAGCCCGGCAACGCCGAGAATTTCGCCGGCTCTGACGTCGAAGGATACATTGGAGAATACACCGTCAAGGCTGAGATCCTTGACCGAAAGGACGGTCTCGCCGATCGGCACCTCTTCCTTCGGGAACATCTGCGTGATCTCGCGGCCGACCATCATGCGGATGATGTCGTCGCGGGTCACGTCGGTCGAGGCATGCGTGCCGATATATTTGCCGTCGCGGAACACCGAAAATTCATCGGCAATCTCGAACAGCTCGTTCATCTTGTGAGTGATGTAGACGATGCCGATGCCCTGTGCGCGCAGATCGCGGATGATCTGGAAGAGATGCGCCACTTCGCGCTCGGTGAGCGCCGAAGTCGGCTCGTCCATGATCAGTACGTCGGAATTGTAGGAAACCGCCTTGGCGATCTCGACCATCTGCCGGCTCGCGACGGAAAGCTCGCGCACCTGGATTTCCGGGTCGATGGAAATATTGAGACGCTGGAAGAGTTCCTCGGTCTTGCGGCTCATCTCCGCGTGATCGACGAGGCCGAACCGGTTCTTCGGCTCGCGCCGGATCCAGATATTCTCCGAAACCGTCATGAAGGGCATCAGGTTCAGTTCCTGATGGATCATGGCAATGCCGTTTTCCAGCGCGTCGAGAGGCGACTTCAGCCGGATTTCGACGCCCTTGAGGCGCACCTCACCCTGATCTGGGATATAGATGCCGGCAAGGATTTTCATCAGCGTCGATTTGCCCGCACCGTTTTCGCCCATCAGTGCATGCACCGTTCCGCGCTTGAGACGGAAGGAAACGTCGTCGAGGGCGAGCACGCCGGGAAATTCCTTGCGGATGCCTTCGGCGCTCAGCAGATAGGCGGCATTGGGGACAGCGCCGCTGGCGCGCACCGCCGCCATGGTGGATGGGCTCACAGCCATTTTTCCCTCCCGGGCAGATCGGATTTCAAGGGATGCGGGCGTTAAGACCCGCATCCGTCGATCACTCTCGTCATCAGTTCTTCTTGACGAAGTCCTTGACGTTGGTCGGCGTAACGAGCTGGAAGGGAATGTACACCTTCTTCTCGATCTTATCGCCCTTGGCGAGCTTCAGTGCGGCATCGACCGCACCCTTGCCCTGGCCGGCGGCATCCTGGAACACAGTGACCTTCAGGTCGCCGGCCTGCATGGCGGCAAGCGCGTCCTGCGTCGCATCGACGCCGGCAACGACGATCTTGTTCAGTGGCTTGCCGGCGGCCTTCAGCGCCTGGATGGCGCCGATGGCCATTTCGTCGTTGTTGGAGATAACGGCATCGAACTCGAGACCGCTGGAAAGCCAGTTGGTCATCAGGTCGGCGCCCTGGGTACGCTGCCAGTTGGCGGTCTGCTCCTGAACGATCTGGATGCCCTTGCACGCATCGGTCGCCACGACATCATGGACGTCCTTGGTGCGCATGCGGGCAGCCTGGTTCGAGAGTTCGCCCATCATGATGACGGCCTTACCCTTGCCGCCGAGGATTCGGCATACTTCCTTGGCTTCCAGCGTGCCGGATTCCTGCTCGTTGGAGGCGACGAAAGCCTGCTGGTCCGGAAGGCTGTCGACGTTTGCCGGCTCGCGGTTGACATAGACCAGCGGGATCTTGGCATCGGCGGCGAGCTTGGAAATGGCAGCCGTCGCGTCGGTATCGACCGGGTTCACGATGATCGCATCGACCTTACTGGCGATGAAGTTCTGGATCTGGCTCTGCTGCTTGGCAATGTCGTTCTGAGCGTCTTCGACCTGCAGCGTCACGCCCTTGTCCTTTGCGTAATCCTGCATGCCGTTGCGAAGAACGGTCAGAAAGTTGTCGTCGAAGAGGGCCATCGACACGCCGATGGTTTGGGCGTGGGCGGCAGTCGACAACAAAAGCGCCATTGCTGAGCCAAGGATAAATTTCTTCATGTCTTCCTCCCAGATACGGTGCCGGCCACACCCCTCCTGAATGCCGGAGCCCTCGGTCTCGACCGCAGGGCCTTTATTCAATTCGGCCGGCACTCCCATGACGGCCACATTGAAAAACGGAACAAACAAACCGTAAAATTCCTTATGCGGAATATTCATTCCATTTTTCAGGACAAAGGTCAACACCAAATTCCGGCCACGCCTCCGGAACCGGCGAAGGCGAGTTTTCAGCCACTGCCCCTGCAAGAATCGGCAGCCGAACCTACATACGGGCGCCGACACGATGGAACGGTTATTCCATCGACACGGAAACGGAATAGAATGCCAACGAACATCTGCCGCACCGCGGCAGGCAACGGAGAACAAACATGCCCTCGATGTACAGTTTCTCGGTCCCCGTCTTTCAACGCGGCCTGCAAAATCTTTCAGCCTATCTCGACAAGATCGAAGCCTATGCAGCTGAAAAGGCAATCGCGCCGGGCGAACTCGTTTCCGCCCGCCTGATCGACGACATGCTGCCGCTCTCCGGCCAGTACCAGCGCGCCTCCGATACCGCGAAGCTCGCCGTCTCCCGGCTTGCCGGCATCGATGCACCGCGCTTCGAAGACAATGAGACGACCGTCGCCGAACTGCGGGAGCGCCTGAAGAAAACGCAGGACTTTCTGGCGACGGTCACGCCGGCCGCGATGGAAGGCAGCGAAGCGCGGGAAGTGACGATCACGCCGGGGGGCAACAAGATCACCTTCAAGGGCGAGGATTACCTGACGAAATTCGCGCTGCCGAATTTCTTCTTCCACGTGACCACGGCACACGACATCCTGCGCAGCCGAGGCCTACCGGTGGGCAAGATGAATTATCTCGGGGCACTCAGCTAAAATTATTCAGGGCCGGCGCGACACCGGCCCTTTTTCCGTCAGTTCCGTATAGGAAAGCGTCTGGTCCAAATGCTCCGCCCTGAGGGAGAGCAGCTTTTCGGCATAGGCAAGCCTAATGGCTACATAGGCGCTGTCATTGGCGACATTCGAAAGCTCCGCCGGGTCCTTTTTAAGATCGAAGAGCAGCGGCGGAAGCCCGGCGCAATGGACGTATTTGAAGCGCTCGTCGCGCATGACTGCGAGGCTGCAGGCATTGGACCTCAAGCCGAAATGCCGCTCGGGAATACCTTCGGCAATATCGCGGAAATCGAACTCCCAAAAGGCCGCATCGCGCCAGTTTTCCGGTTCGGTCCCCGCAAGGAACGGCAGCAGGCTGTCGCCATCGACATGGTTTGCCGGCGCGATGCCGAGCCGGTCGCACAGGCTCGGGAAAATATCTGCGGCGCTGGTGAAATGCTCTACCTGCCGCCCATGTGTGGCGGGCTGGCCAGGGTCTCGAATGACGAGTGGCACATGATAGCTGCCGTCAAAGAAGCCGCCCTTGCCGAGCATCCAATGGTCGCCCATCATCTCGGCGTGATCGGACGTGAAGACAATCACGGTATCGTCCCAAGCGCCGGCATCCTTCAATGCCTGCAAGATCCGGCCAAGCTGCGCGTCGACCTCGGCAATCATGCCGTAATAGATGGCGCGGATCGCGGCAAAATCCTCAGGCGTCCACTCATCGATGGAGCCCCTGCCGCCATGGATGAAGCCGCCCTTGCCGATCAGCGGCAGGCCGAAGGCAAGCAGCGGATGCGAGGCCATCTCCGCTTCGCGGTCGGTAGCACGCAAGAAAGCCGGGCCATCGGCGGCCGAGAACATGCGGTTATAGGGTTCCGGCACCGAGAAGGGCGGATGCGGCCGGAGGAAAGAAACATGCGCAAACCAGGGCTGATCCTGCTCTCCGAGCCAGCGGATGAATTCGCCGGCCATAAAGGCTGTCTGAGTCTCGTCCTTGGAATAGGCGGGCGCATTATTGGAAATCTCGCCGGGCGCGGCCCCGATGGGAATATGGATATCCCGGCTGACGGCATCGGCATGGCCGCGCGACCGCAGCCAGGAGAGCCATTGTTTCTCATGTTCGGGCAGAAGCTGCCGCGCCGTAAAGCCGGGCAGCACGCCCTCATAGGTCATCAGATGCGGATCATGTGAATCGCGGCTGCGCGGATCGGGCGCCGTATCCGTATAGCCGAACAACGTCGGATCGTAGCCTGCTCGGCGTGCAGCAAGCGCGACATTGTCGAAGCGGGCGTCCAGCGGCGAACCATTGCGGCAAACGCGATGGTTCATCTGGTAGAGGCCGGTATAGATCGTCGCACGTGCCGGGGAACAGGGGGCCGTTCCGGCATAATGCCGCCGGAACAGCACGCCTTCCCGCGCCAGAGCATCCACATTCGGCGTCTTCACACATTCATGCCCGACGGCGGAGAGACAATCCCCCCGCCATTGGTCGGCCGAAATCAACAGGATATTCGGACGTTTGCTCCCAGCACCAACGAAAGAACGCCGTTCAGTGCTGGTTGGATTTGGCATGCCAATTCCAAGCGGATTGAATGATCTCGGTCAGATCGTATTGCGGCAACCAACCGAGAATATCACGAGCCTTGTCATTGTTGGCGACAAGCGTGGTTGAATCGCCCTCGCGGCGGCCGACATATTCGACCGGAAACGGTCGATTCGACACAGTCTCGATCGTGCCCAGCAGCTCCTTCACCGTGGTCCCCGTGCCCGTGCCGAGGTTGAGGGCGACGGAATCGCCGCCATTAAGCAGATATTCCACGGCGCGCACGTGGGCGTCGGCAAGATCGAGCACATGGATGTAATCGCGCACGCAGGTGCCGTCACGTGTATCATAGTCGCTGCCGAAGACCTTGAAGCCCTGACGGCGGCCAAGGGCGGCATCGATGGCCAGCGGGATCGCATGGGTTTCCGGCGTATGCCATTCGCCGATACGCCCCTCGAAATCGGCACCGGCAGCATTGAAATAGCGCAGAATGACGGAGCGCAGCCCCTTGTACTGGTCATAATCGGCCAGCGCCTGCTCGACGATATATTTCGTGCGGCCATAGGGGTTGATCGGCACCTGTTGATGGCTCTCGTCGAGCGGCACGCTCTGCGGCAGGCCGTAGGTCGCGCAGGTCGAGGAGAAGACAAAAGCCTTCACGCCAGCCGCTTGTGCCGCCGAAAGCAGGGTCAGCGTGCCGATGACGTTGTTCTCATAGAAGGAAACAGGATCCTTGACCGACTCGCCGACCTCGATCAACGCGGCGAAATGCAAGATCGCGGCAGGCTTGTGCTTGGCCAGCACCTCATCGAGGCGGGCCCTATCGCGGATATCGCCTTCCTCGGCCGGACCCCATTTGACGAATTCGCGATGACCGTTGGAGAAATTGTCGTAGACGACGGGCTTGAACCCCTTATTCGCCAGATCCAGACATGTGTGCGAACCGATATATCCGGCTCCGCCGACCACAAGCACCGTTTCTCCTGCCATGATCATCCTTTCTTGAGTCACAAGGATTTGCCGCCTCAAACGCGACGGACCGGTTCGGTCCGAGGCGTACACTTAGAGAGCTGTAGCCGACTTGCAAGACGGGAGAAAGGAGCAAGATTGGTCGTATCCAGAGCAGGTCAATGCGAAAAGCTAAGCTGGCTTCACCTCCGCCTTGCCTGCATGCATGAGGATAGCGGCAAGCGCTAGAACCGGTGGGACGAGAAAACAGGCCATGCCGACGAGCAGGAAAAGCGCCGCCGCCACGGCACAGCCGAGCGCAAAGCCGCCGACTGCAGCTCCCATGCGGGAAAGCCGCGCCTTCATCGCCGCCCTATCCTCCGGCTTGGCGCCACGCAGCAGATCGGCAATGTCGATCATGATCTGCGTCGTCGTGCCCGTCATCATGGTCGTGGGTGGTGTCGAACCGAGATGAATGCGATGTGCCGTCGTCTGGATGGCCATGGCGGCGACAAGGATCATGCCGGTCAGGATGGGCTGCCAGCCATCCCCATCCCCAAACGGACCGAAGCGCATAGCGAGGATCGCCGCAAGCGCGAGCAGCAGTAATTTCAGCGAGAGGATGATCTGCAACGTCGGCAGATTGCGCCGCGAGAGATCGCCACCAATGAGGCGGGCGAGAATGACGACGACGCAGAAAACCGGCAGCGCCAGAAGCTTGGCCAGCGCGCCAGAGGTTCCGAGTGCTAGGGAAGCGCCGAGTGTGACGAAATTGCCCGTCACATGCGCTGTGAACAGACCATGCAGGGCAAGAAACCCGGCGGTATCGACATAGCCGCCATTGATGCTCAGAAGGGTGGGCAGGCTGGGCTTCATCGCTTTCTCGCTCGCTTTTATCGTCTCCGATCTTATCGCGCCGAATAGCTGCCGTTGTCGAGATGGTTGCGTGGCGGGAAACGAAACATCGCCGTGCAACGCCGGCCGGACAGCAGCGGCATACTGCAGATCAAAGTTGCATCCACGTGCCCAACTAGTCGACTGTCACAAAGACGGTAGGTGGCAGCGCTTCACGATTCCAGCAGTTTTCCCGCGTCTTGTGCACCTCCTCGTCCAAGACCGTCGGATTAGGGCCGCATCAGGACTAGCGATTCAACTGAGTCTTGTGGCTTGTTGGACACGTTGAATTTCGCAACCAACTGCGGCGCGGCCTTATAAACACAGTTCATGTGCGCCGAAATTTCACCCAACTTTGCGTTTCATCGTGACCCTGGCTGGATTCCAATATCGCAATTTCGTCAACGGCATCTTCGCGACAGAACGGATCAGCCTCAAATGCAAATCTGGGTCAAGGCATCGCAAAACTGGCAGACTTAAGCACGTTGCGGCATCTTCGTTAGTATCTTTGATTGAGAAATGGGCGGCGTTTATATTAGATTTGCAAAATAGCATAACGGAGCTTCCGATGAGCCGCCTCTGACGTGCACTTCAAATGGATTCTTCAAAAAGGGCTGGCTCTATGCGCGTTGGAACTTCTTCCATTTTGCCGATCCTCGCATCCCATAAACTAGTTTAAAAATTAAAGGCTTGATGACAATACCACGCTCATCTTGCCGATGTTGAGCACTTTTCACATCGAGGCAATTTGCCGATATTAGAAATATAATTTAATGAATAGTATCAATAATTTATTTTTATTTAAAATCGATTATGGCCGATATTTGTTGCCGATGTTGGGCGAAATCCGACACATAAGAACCGTTCATCAATCCGTGGCAGTTGGCGGCACCAAGCTTCGATCCTGCCCGAACGAACAGCCGCTTTTGGGCGACAGCTGATGCGCCGGCGCGAAAGGCACCCTCTATTCCACTAGCGCCCGACGCTCCTCCAAAACCCGCATTCAGGTCAGTCGCCATCTCGCCACTCGCCACTACTCATTACCAGCCGAACAACCCGCATCTTCGCTTCTGTTGGACGACCAAAAGGCGGCTCCACGACACGGATTCGGGTATAGCCTGTCGTTTTCCTTTCAAATCTTTGGACGTTCTCAGCGATCAAGACCACGGGCGCGATTGATCGTTCGACGTTGGCGCTCAGCGATAATCTCTTCTGTCCTATCTATAGCGACGGCACGCTGGACAGTGCGCAATTGGTCGAGGATGGCTTTGAAGACCGCTTGCTGAGACTTTGAGACCATGTTGGCAACCTCGGTCTCGTTGCGCAAAATTGCACCCGGTCCGAAGCGAGCGTCAAGTGCCTTACTGACCACAGAAAATTCGCGTCGGACATCTGGTGACAAAGACCGGACCAATCGTGCCAGCTCGCGCGGGTGCTTCTCAGCCTCGGACGTGATATGCCGCAGCTCATCCTGGGCAATTCTCGTCAACCCTGGAATAGCTATTGCCATCCGTTGCCGCTCAATGACGACCGCCGATTTTTCGGTCTCAAAGGCGCTCAAGTGATATCGACCAAGAGAGTGAATGTCGGCACCAACCGCGTTAACCGCCTGCAATGCTTTCCTGCGCTCCCGGCCACCAGCGAGCAGCCTATCCATCGTTCTGGCGCTGCCGCGCAAAGGGCCATAGGCCTTTGGCTCTGTGGCAACAGCACGTGCAATACGCTCAGGGTCGATCTGCTGGCGCACCAGATCTTCGATCATCGCCACGGCGGCTGCGGGATCGCGCCAGATCACGGATCCCGTCGCGGCGAGTGCTGCTCTTTTCTGTTTGTAATGCTCTGTCTCGGTCACACGCATCCGCGCCT